>JAYSYX010000376.1:0-7224 GCA_043727235.1 Bacteroidota bacterium | reverse complement strand
GCTGGATTTTGATTTTTAATATTATTAACGACCTTTCAAATACCTAAAAATAATAATTCATTGATATGTGCTCCCCAGAAAATGAAGGTGACCCAAATAAAATCCTGAAATGAACGCAAAAAAAAACCTTCCGAAAAATCGAAAGGTTTTTTTTATGATTTAATATTATTTATTCATCAAACCAAACAGGTCTTAATATATCTGATATAACTATAGCATTTGAATTGTAGAGACGTTCATCAATACAAGTTGGAAATCTACGTGGAATACCATTTACCAAACCATCAGGATTTGGAGTAAGCGTTGGAAGATCTGTACGTCTCCAATCGGTCCATACCTCACATTGCGAAAACATCGCAATGTATTTTTCAGTCATGATCTTTTCCAAAGTAATTGTTAATGAAGTTTCACTTGCATTTGCTGTTTCATAAGCAATATCCGGAGCACCAACTGTAGCCAAAATATTTGCTTTAACAGCATTATTAAATGCAGTTGCAGCGCCTGGCAGGTCTCCTAAACGGAATTTAGCTTCAGCTTCAATAAATAACATTTCATACCATGTTAATAGTGGAAGTGGAGCATCATCATCACCGTATAAAAAACCCATATCGGAGGCATTAAAATTTTCTCCATTATTAGAAACACCTAAATAAATAGAATCTGGATTTAAAGTAGCATATAATGGTAGTCGAGGATCGCTGTTATCCAACATTAAATCGATAAAGAATTCACCCATTTTAATATAACCTGCTCTGGTTGTATTAAATGAATTCCATGGATTTAATTCATTTCCATTTACCCCAAAAATTGCCATGGTATTATCAGCATTGGAGGTAACGCCGGAAGCATTAATTGCAGCAAGTGCATCATTTGCAGAACCGGTAGCATCTTTCTCACTTAATCGATTTGCATATCTTGCTTTTAACATATATGCAGCTTTTATCCACTGGGATACATCACCATTATGAATAAAATCATCACTGCCCGGTAATAAAGCATTATTTGTAGACGGAGCGGAAAGATCAGTAATTGCTCCATCCAATTGTGATTGCATGGCCGCGTAAATTGACTCCTGCGAATCATAAGCAGGATTAAGGTTTGCTTCACCACCTTCTAATCCGTTTAATGCGGCAGAATATGGAATATCACCCCAAATATCGGTAGCTAAGCCAATGGTCATCACCTTAAGAATTGTTGCAATTCCTCTGTAATAAGGATTTTCATCTCCTGCAACATTTATTAATTCTTGTTGATTGATCAGTGCATCCGCATATACCGTTTTCCATTCATTGGTATTTGATTGTTCCGTTATCTTGTAATCGCGAATGTCGATCATCTGAAAACTGTTTCCGGCAGATTGTTGCGCTAAAATTGAACTTGTTCTCGATAATTGGCCAGTATATAATGATTGCATCGCAACTTCAGAAACAGTCAGCAATAAAGCCGGTGTTACCTCTGTAGGGCTATTTGGAGAATCTGACACCTCATCTATCCATCCGCTACATCCTGAATTGAACAGGATTACCGGAATTGTAAGTATTAAAAGAATCTTTTTCATATTAAATATTTTTTTCGTTTTAGAATGCAGCACTAACCGTGAAAATATAAGATTTAGTACTTGGATTATTAAACCAGTCGAAACCGGCAATATTGGAACCGGCTCCGGTTAAACTTGTTTCCGGATCAACTCCGGGATAATCAGTTTTTAACCAAAGATTTCTTCCTGTTGCCGATACTGTTAATCCTTTTACAATACTTTTTGGTGCAAGTGTAAATTCATAACTTAATCTTGCTTCACGAAGACGCACCCAACCTCCATCAAAAATTGCTTGAGATGAGGCCCCATTATCACCTAAATAATTACTCCAGTAATCTATTGGTGCAATTTCGGTCGTATTTGGCACATAAACACCCTCAGACTCTTCAACAACTCCATCTATTATAAAAGTGTGATCTCTTTCAGCTGATTCTTCCGAAATACCAATACGATTCATACGTGCACCGGTTCCATACCAAATATCACCACCTTTTCTAATATCCAATAATCCGCTTAAAGTGAAACCTTTATAAGTTACTCCGGTATTAATATTCATTAACCAATCTGGATATGGATCTCCAATTACACCGCTTACAGTATCAAAAATTGGAAGACCATTCTCATCGATCAAAAGATCACCATCCGGACTATAAGCCCATTGTGAACCATATAATAAACCATAAGGCTGACCTTCGATAACATAGGAGCCAGGATCACCAAATCCGGCTTCAATTTCAATTTCATCAACTCCTTCTGCCAATGCCGTAACTTCATTTTCGTTTTTGCTGAAATTACCACCTAAATTCCATGTAACATTTTTTGTTTTAACAATGTCGGCATTTAATGAAAGTTCAATTCCTTTATTAGTCATTGCACCAGCATTGTTGTATACATATGAAAATCCTGATGAGGAAGCAATTGGTTGTGTCAATAAAATATCTTCAGAATTTTGGATATAATATGCAGCATCAAGATCAATTCTGCCTTTCCAGAATTTTAATTCTAAACCTACTTCTGTTCCTGTTAATCTTTCTGGTTTAAGGTCAGGATTACCAAGCGTATTTAACTGGCTATATCCAAAACCTGATTGACCAAGATATGGAAAGCTGTAACCATCTGTAAAGCCATCTGTATAAAGTGGAGAAATAAAATAGGTATTTGCACTATAAGGCTGAGGTTCAATACCTGCCTGAGCATATGCAAAACGCACTTTTCCAAAAGAGAAAATATTATTGGTATTCATTACTTCGCTGAAAACAAAAGCAATATTTGCTGATGGGAAAAATGCACTTCCCTGATTTGGTCCATAGGTGGAAGACCATTCATTTCTTCCTGATAAAGTCAGGAATAAGAAACTTTGATATTCAAATGCTAATTCACCAAAAAGCGCTGCGTTTCTTTGTTGTGTTGTAAGCTGACTAGCGTAAAGATCAGAAGCATTTGATAAATTATAAAAATCAGGAATTGTCAGATCACGACCACGGCTGTATAAGTTGGAAACATCTATATCTGTAATGTTATTTCCTAAAGTTACAGACATATTAAAATCTTCCGTGATGTTTTTAGTAGCAGTTGCTATTAAATCACTATATATCTGGCGATAACGAATAGAATTTTCCTCTATCTGACCACCCGGAGCATTTGCCGGATCGTTACTTCCGATAGAAAATATTTGTTTGCGAAGATCTGTATACGAATCAGCTCCAACTCTATATGTTACTGTCATCCAGTTCCATGGTGTATATACTGCTGATACATTACTGATCAACCTGTTTGTATTATCAGTATACGGATTATTGTATGCTGTCCAATATGGGTTATCATATGCGCTAAAATAATTTCTGTTCGCACCACTTGGATATTCATATCCTGCACCAAGATCATAACTTGAAGGTGTGCGCATTAAACTCAACATCACACCTGAAAGGTTACTTCCATTTTGTGCTCTGTTTCCCTGACTATTGATATAATTAGCATCAACAGCAATTTTGAATTTTTCGAAGATGCGCATATCAGAATTAATACGCACAGAATTCCTGTCAAAACTTGTATTTGGAATAATACCATTATCCTGAGTATTTCCGATAGATAATCTCAATGAACCTCTATCAGTTCCACCACTTATTGCAAGATTATTATTATAGGTCATCCCGTTTTGGAAAAATTCACCTGTATTATCTACCGGCGAAATACCTAAAGTACTGTTGAGTGGTCCCCAACTATTTGGAGTTCCACTAGAAACATCATCATCAGTATCCCATAAATAATCAGGACCAGGATCTGCTTCAACAAAATCTCCTTCAGGTTCTATCAGACCGTCATCATTAAAATCACCACCCCCTGTTCCTTGCGCATATTGGTCTTGTTTTGCAGGTAGTTTATTAACCTGACTAATTTCCAACGATGATGAAAAATTTATGTGTACCGATTTATCACCTGCTTTATTACCTCTTTTTGTTGTGATAATAATAGCACCGGAACCTGCACGTGAACCATATAAAGCAGCGGCAGCGGGTCCCTTTAATATATTAATACTTTCAATATCATCCGGATTAACATCTATTGCTCTGTTTGAATTGCTCACGCCATTCAGGTTTGCATTAAAGGGGTAGTCACCGGCAACAGTAGAATTTGTAGAGTTGTCGATCGGAACTCCATCAATTACCACCAAAGGCTGATTCTCATTAGTAAATGTGCTCGGACCACGAATAATGATCTTGCTGGAAGCACCGGGAGTTCCCGCAGAACCAACCACCTGAACACCTGCAGCCTTAGCAGAAAGCCCTTCAATAAAGTTTTCCTCTCCAGAACTAGATAAACGGTCGCCACCAACCTGTTGGGTGCTATATCCCAAAGAAAGTTTTTCTTTGGATATACCCAAGGCCGTTACAACCACAGTTTCGAGTCCGAGAATGTCTTCTTCGAGAGCAACATTGATCACGTTTCTTGTTCCAATAGATTCTTCCCGCATTTTAAAACCTAGATAAGTGTATACTAACACATCCTTTTCCTGCGGAACAACGAGTACATATTTGCCATCAATATCTGTGACAGTTCCCGTTGTTGTGCCCTTTACCATTACTGTTGCACCTGGTAAAGGTTCATTGTCTGTTCCTGATGTGATAGTGCCTGTTATTGTTTTACTCTGCCCAAAAGCGAGTGAAACCATAAGTAGAGGCATCAGCAACAGAGAAGTAGCTAATTTTCTCATAGATTTAGTTTTGGTTTATTGAAAAATAGGTTAATGTCAACTTCCCTCATTGTAACTCAAATTAAGTTAAATTAGGTTTAATTAGCAATATTATACTGTTTTTAGACAATTGTTAAGTTTTTGTAAACAAATATTCAAGTTTTAACATTAAACCATAATTTTTCCACATGTTATGCAGACTTTACTTATTTGCATCATAATAGGCAAATACCTTTTGAACTATATCAGCAACTCGTGCACCAGGGTCTTGGCGGATCTTTAACTCCTCCTTTTCTATCATTAGAAATAAACCGTCAAGTGCTTTCTGCGTAACATAAGCAGTAAGATCTGGATTCATATCTTCTACCAGAGGTATTTTATTATAATAGTTAACAGCGTCGCTCCAGTATTTTGTTGCTCCAACCTTATTTAGCGAGCTTTGGACTATTGGGGTAAATTTTGCGGTCAATGTTGCCGTTGAAGTTTTTTTGAGGTATTCGGTAGCAGCATCATTAGCACCAAATAAAATATTCATTGCATCTGCTATCGTCATTTGTCTTATAGAATTGGTTAGCACAGCTTTGGCTTCGATAGCAGCATTTTCCGCAGCATGATTTATGGAATTAATTACATCATCACACATTTTATTGAGTCCGAGATTGCGCAGTGTGGATTCTATTTTTTGGGCTTCAGCAGGAAATGGGATCTTAACTTGCGGGTTGCCTAAATAACCATTCACAACTGATAACAGATCAGATCCATTGGTGGCACCTTGAACCAAGGCTTCTTTTAATCCATTGGCAGCTTCCTGTTCTGTAATTGTGGACCCGATTACTGTATTCAGCACATCTTCCATTATTTGTGGATCACATGTTGAACCGGTCAACATACCTATTGTAAGTGCTGCGAAAAATATTCTTTTGATCATGTTATATAGATTTTCTGCCAAGTTAAAGAATTACCGGCATATTAATAAAATCTGTAATTGACATAACCAATATTATTTTAGTTTTATGAAAAACCTGCGTTTCATTTACTTATCAAAACATTTGTGCAAGGAGATTGACATGATGAAGGATTTTACTTAAAGCCCATTGCGTTTAATCATCCTCGGGAGGAAAAACTTTATTAAATTTGCGACATGAGTAAAATGGAATTTTTAATAAATGTTTATGCAATGTTCTTACATAAACATAGTGGCAAAGCCCTTTACGGACATGATTATACTGTAAGATTATTTGATAAGGATCCCTTATCTGATGATTTTTTAGGGGAAACAAAACCAGATGCTGAGGGTAAAACCCAGTTTAAAATAGACCCCTCACTTTATCGAACTGAAGATTCCCTGTTCGAAACAAGACCGGATTTTTATTTGGTGGTTTTAAAAAATGGCAGTGAAATTTTCAGAACTCCGGTTGCTCTCAATATTGATCTTGAAGAAGATGGTAATTTTAATTTTAAGGATGGAGAATGGGTGGATCTGGGGACTTATTTAATCGAGAATTCATAATTAATTATTGGTAATTAAACAAGCGGGTTCAAGTAACCATATGAACGAAAACAAAAATCTCCCAATTAAAATAATCAGAAGATGTTTGGTGTTTGTTTCGGTAAAGAATATTTGAAATAATATTAAAATTTTAATCCGGCATTAATAAATGCGTAGTGTGCTTTTCCGTCAAAATCATCTTTAAAAAGATCCACGGTATTAAAACTATAACCGAGGTCGAGGGAGAAAAATAAAATATCCACTCCTGCACCTGCAACACCATTTACTTTCACAGCGCTAAAATCATCGCGGGTGAAATCAAATTCATTTACAGGAACATCCAATAAACATGCAATTTCGGGACCTGCATAAACACGAACATTTACAAGTCGGTCAACAACAGGTATTAAGTTAAACCCCATGTATAAAGGAACATTAATATAATTAAATTTTACATCATCCGACTGAAATAGATCAGTTGCATCCAAACCTGAAAAGTTAGATTGCACCATCTGATATTCCATACCAACCTGACCATACAACATCTTTCCGAACCTGATAAAAGTTCCGGCTTGAAAACCCGTTTTCGAATCGGCACTTAACTCAGGTGATTTCATATTTATATTCGTAAAATTTGGTCCCGCATAGAGTCCCAGATCTATTTGTGAATATGCTGTTACACTTAAAAAGAGTAAGGAAGCAAAGACGATATTTTTCATAACTTTAAATTTTTATTTTAACTACGCATAATGGGAGAAAAATTGTGCCACAAAAAGGAGCTTATTCCTGAAACTCAATTCCCAGTTATGTTTCAGACAAAATTTCAACGTGTTTTATTGGGGCTGGTTTTGATCAATTCGTGGAATATTTTCCCTTTCTGCAACCTAAAACCGAGATAATAGCAAACTCTCAATTCAAATTTGCATCATATTGAAAAAGGTCAATTTAAATCTGCTTCAAAAATCATCCATTTAAATTCCTCTTTTTTTTTCTCAGGAGATCAAAAAT
>JAYSYX010000375.1:0-2877 GCA_043727235.1 Bacteroidota bacterium | reverse complement strand
ATCCATTGGATCAATAACATTAGAGACTTCACACAAAATCGTATACACAATGAATACAGAAATTAATCTGAACACATCATTCACTTTTGCCCCAAAAGTTTTGATCGTGCAATTACAGGCAGGTCTTCTGACTATTCCGCCTTTTGATTTGCCTTCCCATACGCCGAGGCGGACAGTGGCAATGAAGTATCAAAAGTTTTAAGCACAGGCTGCGGATTTACAGCAGTGGGGACTGTTCCGGATTCTCACCGGATTCCCTCTTAGGATGGAACTATAAAAACAGTTACATCAACCTAATTTGCATTACAAAAATACTAAACAGAATGGTATCCTATAACTTAAAATAAAAAATTTATACACATTCATAAAACAAAACACAATATTTTAACAGTATAGGCGTTTTACCTCTGTCTTGTCGCAGAGACGTTCAAGTAAGAAAAGGCGCTGCGCCCCAGGGGTGCGGCGTCCTTATGTTTTAAGGGGGATATAGGTATGATAACCGCTATACAGAAGACAAAATAAATATTATTTTCACAATTACCATTACCCCTTATTCATAATTGGAATATCGTTTTAACCCACCTGTTATTTTTATAGTGTTAGGATTAATTTAATTAGTTATTACATCGAAAGTTTGTTCTCCCGGATTTAACCGTTGAGCCGGAATGAGCAGTCTTAATATGTCATCCGCCGCGGCGGATTAGGGTATTATTTTACCGTTAATCCTACCGATATTTCGTCCATACAGGACTAGATTTAAGCCAAAGAATTTTTGTACTTTATGGTCAGGCATTTGCACAGTAATTTTAACATAAGCGCAGTCCCCCACTGCAATGGTATAATGGTATAGCCAAATTATCTTAGTGCCGTAGGCATGGCATATTGGTAGTACCAATGCGATCATTTAATCCTAGTGCCGTAGGCATGATATATAGAAAATGTCGATGTGGATAAGATCATAAATGGTAAGTCTTTGTTTTATGTAAGATTAATTAAAAGCAAAATAATAAGTTATTAGTATGAAATTGAAAGGTATATTCAGACCAAATTAAACATCAAACAATAACCATACAAGATAAAATGAAGATAACACCCCGATCACTCCTATTATAATATAATTGGCGAGTGCAAATTTTTCTCCTTTGAATTTTTTCGGGTCGGCTTTAATTTTTTTCCAGCCTATTGCAGTTACGAATGCGCTACCTGCAAGTAACAAGGCGGCGACGGCAAATAAGATAGGGGCTCCAAATATACCTGCAACAGCTGCTCCCAAACCCGCCACTGCCAAGCCGGTTCCCGCAAGAACAAGTGGTTCCAATTTAGGCTCTACTTTCGTGCTATCTTTTTCGTCTTTTATAGAAATCGGGATGATCAAATCAAGAGGTTTTGATTCCAATTTTGTTTCAACCTCAGTAACACTTTCAGCGTAAAATATTGCTTCTTCAATCACCGTATAACCTTCTTGATATTTGATTGGTAACCCTGATGGTTGCCTTGAATTTTGGTTTTCAACAAATCCAGATTGCATTTGTGAAGAATTACCATTCGCATTTTCCAAGCTCGCAGAATCCTGAATAACTGCACATCGAGAAAAAATTAAAATTACAGGCAAAATGAGCAAATAGTAGCTTTTCACAGTGTTTTGGTTTGATAACGGGCAAAAATATAAATTATTGTGCTGTTTATTGAAACAAGAATTACAATAAAACGAAGATTATAAATCTTAAACAGTTATTGTATTCATTAATACGTTGGAATTTTGGACCAAATTACTGCATTTTTAAATAAAAACCTCCGGAGAAGTTAATCGCCGGAGGCCGTCTATTCATGCCTGATCAATGCACTGTAAGAATATATTTACTTAAGGATTCAACGCTGCTGGAATACCAAAATTCTTTATTTACAAGATAATAATCAGACTTGTCGAGCACTTTTGAATATGCACTTTTAGCCAGATCCAATTTTGTATCTTCATACCACAAGGTATTCATCATTCGAGCAACCTGAGCCGAAGTGAACCAATTACTTTGCAAAGCCTGTTGTGCGACCTGCAATTTTGAATTGTCATACCATTGATCCTCTATCACATCCAATACTTGTTTAAAGGTATGTTCCTGTAAAACCACGGGAACATTAAAATATGCCTCGTGTTGATGAACAGGTTGCTGACAATAGGGATCATAAGGTTGATAATTTGGTTCAGTAAAGGTCATTAATTGTTGAACATTCTTAATATAAAACCTTCCGAAATTATCAACTACTGCACTTATCAAAGATGAGGGTTTAATATATACATTTCCTGAATATATTTTTATTCTCGTTGTATTGGAATAATAACCGCTGTGCTGAGTTTTTTCCATGAAAATTTCTACATAGTGGTTTCCTGCCGGAATATTATTTAACGAAAATCTTTTAACAGGACTATCGAAATATTCGCCATCCAGTGAAACCGTCATAAAGCCATTTCCCGTTAATTTAATTTCAAATGTTGAAGAATTATATAAATTGTGATCGTAAAAATGAGGTGGGAAAGCAGATACATTTTGAAAATTTAATAACAATACAAACATTAGTTTAGGTAACACATTTTTCATAATTCCTCCTTTTATGACAGGGGAATTCCATAATCATGCCAATTGATAATTTGTATTTCGAAGCAATATTTGTTACTAATATGAAGTATTGCAATTAATTAGACAATTCAAATACTAAATGTCTCAAACGGCTGATCGCCGCTCTGCTCTTAGTTTTAACAGTACCTAAGGGTTGGCTTTTAATTTTAGATACATCCGATTGCGAAAATCCTTGTAAAAATAACAGTTCTATATATTCCTGATGTTCCGGTTTTAAAAACCTTATCAATTCAGCAACATGCAA
>JAYSYX010000374.1:0-2888 GCA_043727235.1 Bacteroidota bacterium | reverse complement strand
CTTCTAAAGCTCTCAAGTAATTGTAAATTGTGTTTAAATCAATCTTTCGTTGTTGATTTTTAAAAAAATCTGCGATATTTCGTCCTGAAAAAGTATTTCCAACATTATCAAAAACATATTTAATGACCCTTTCCAATAATTCCAAATCCCTTATATTGTTGCGTTGTACAGTATCTCTTAATATCACGGATGAATAGATATCGTAAACTACTTTATAAGCCGAAACTTCAGAATATGTAGAGGTATGTAATACCGGAAATCCTCCCATATGAAGGTATGACAAGAATGCTTCTTTAGCATTACTACTATTCTGAGGAGAATATTGTGCCTGGAAATCTAAAAATTCATTGAACGAAAGTGTATATACAGGTATTTCGATGTAGCGTCCAGCTATTAATGTGGCCAGCTCTGAAGAAAGTAAATGCGCATTTGAACCGGTCAGATAAATATCAATATCCAAATCTACAAGAAAAGAATTAATGGACTTTTCCCAATTTTCTACTTCCTGAATCTCATCTATTAACAGGTAGAACCTTTTTCCTGGTTCACTTTTTTCTAAAACATAGTTATAAAGAGTTTGAGCATTTTTCAAATCTGAAAATGCAAAACTTTCCATGTTAATAAATATAATATCTTGAGGTCTGATACCTCTTTTTAATAACTCCTCCTTTAATAATAGCAATACTGAAGACTTCCCACTTCTGCGAATTCCTGTGAGAATTTTCACAAGTGGTTTATCAATAAACTCAATTAATTGAGAAAGGTATGTTTGTCTAATAATCATTTTGTCGGGTTATACCCACAAATATAGTTCAAAAATTGTAATTATGTAGGGTTATGACCATACATAATTAATATTATTATTTAGAAGCAATATTAGTAATTTCTGTTTTTATTAAAGATCAAATCCATAGTTGTTTGATTTTCAAACACACTTACTTGAATTTTTGTAACAAAACAAGGGGTGTTTGATATGATTATTTAACACCGAATTTTTCTAAAATAACCTGTACGATTCTTTCAGCCGTCTTACCATCCCATTTTTCAGGAATATTTCCTTTTTTCCAATTGTCTTCGAAAAGCTTTTTCATTGCTGGAGGTATTGCATTTGGATCAGTACCCAACAACTCATTGGTTCCAATAGTTATTGTTTCCGGTCTTTCGGTATTGTCTCGGAGTGTCATGCATGGAATACCCATTACCGTGGTTTCTTCAGTGATTCCTCCGCTATCAGTAATTACTGCCTTAGAGTTTTGGACCAGGTAATTGAATTCGAGATAGCCCATCGGTTCTACCATATGTAGATTTTTATAGCTGATGCCCGTGGTTAGTATCATTGAAGCTGTTCTTGGATGCACCGGAAAAATCAGTGGAAGACCTTGTGATGCATTTACAATAGTTTCAATTAACTTTTTTAATTGAACATCACTGTCCACATTTGCCGGACGGTGCAAGGTCATTACGATATATTCTTTTTCTTTAAGGTTCAGGGTGTCATAGAAGTCCGGTTTCTTGAAATTGGGCATTTGTTTTAACAAAGTATCAATCATTGTATTGCCTACAAAATATATTTTGTCATCACTTGCCCCTTCATTTTTTAGATTAGCATTCGCCGTTTCCGAAGTAGTAAAAAACATATCTGTTATTGAATCAGTCACCAGGCGGTTAATCTCCTCAGGCATCGTCAGATCTCCTGATCTGATGCCACCTTCTACATGGGCAACCTGAATATTATTCATTTTTTTTGCAGTGATCGCACATGCCATTGTTGAGGTTACATCTCCTACGACTAATACCAGATCAGGTCTTTGATCCATCAATGCCTTTTCATAACGGATCATGATGGCTGCAGTTTGTTCTGCCTGGCTACCACCGCCCGCTTCCAGGTTGAGGTGTGGCTCAGGTATTCCAAGTTGGGTGAAAAAGTCACCGCTCATCTTTTTATCATAGTGCTGGCCTGTGTGCACCAACCTATATTCGATCAACCTATTTTCCGAATTTACTTTATTGATAGCTTCAATGATTGGAGCTATTTTCATAAAATTTGGACGCGCGCCTGCTATAATATCTATGACCATATTTAATTAATAGAATTACGGTGCGTACTTTGAATTATTTCCAACATATTATGAGCCAGTTTTATCCTGTCAAATTCACCGGCCAATTTAAGGCATCCTGATTTCAAACTTTGATAAAATTCAGGATCATTTTTCAATTTTTCAATTGCAAGTATTAATGCAATTTCATTTTCCGGTTCAAAACAAACTCCCGCCTTATATTTTTCTATGATCGTCTTTGCTTCACCCTCCACGCCCAGTAAAATAGGCTTTTGCATTGCTGCATTTTCAAAGATCTTCGAAGGAATTACAGTTTTAAAAGTATCTGATCTTTTTAGCGGAACCAAGGCAACATCTGTGACGCAGATATAATCATTGATCTTATCTTTACTGACCGAATCCAAAAAAGTACAATTTTCTAAACGAAGCGTTTCTGCCAACAATTTTATTTTTTCTTTTTCAGCACCATTTCCAATAAATAAAAAATGAACATCTTTATCTGAAATTTTACTTGCTGTTTGGACAATAAAGTCCAATTTATGCGCCATTCCATGCGTTCCGATATACCCGATCACAAATTTATCCTGCAAGTTTAATTGATTTAATAAAAATTCATTCTTAGGGATAAATTTGAATTTATCGAGCATTACACCATTCTTGACAATGGAAATTTTGTCGGCATTTACACCCCACTCTATAAGTTTTTCTTTAAATGTATCCGTAACGACCACGATTATAGTTGCCACTTCGCCACAATTTTTTACTGCTGTAAGCGGATGTTTTTTATCGATTTTTAAAAGGAAACCCTGGATCATGGAAGTTCGTGACCTG
>JAYSYX010000373.1:0-7363 GCA_043727235.1 Bacteroidota bacterium | reverse complement strand
ATTTTATTATGGCATTAAATGCGGAACTCAGGAAAAAAATAGGCAAAAAAAACGGTTATGAATTACATGTTTATTTAACTGAAGACAAGGCTGCATTTATTTTTAATAAAGATTTTATTATGTGTTTAAAAGACGAACCAAAGGCCTTCGAATATTTCAATTCTCTCGCAGCCTCACACCAAAAATATTTTTCCAAATGGATAGACTCCGGAAAAACAACAGATACTCAGGCTAAACGAATTGCTCTAGCTGTTAAATCTCTTGCACTGAAAAGGGGATATGGGGAGATGATAAGGGAGGAGAGGAAGTAAGGCAGTGGCAGTAGCAGTTGGCAGTGGGCAGTTTGTAACATTGGTGATATTTCCTCCGATTTATACTATTTAAACCATTAATTCTTTCAACGCCAAATACAACTGGGCAGTGGGCAGTTTGTAACATTGGTGATTATCGCTTCGAATTATAAGTTTACTAACCTATACCTCCCCTTTGGGGCTGGGGAGTCCGTGGGTAGTGGGCAGTCAACAGTTTGTAACATCGTTAATTTTTGCTCCTTTTAAATTATTAACTATTCAAAACGATTTACTAACGTGAATTAAAAAATTAAATTAAACTTTCGATGCTTAAATAATGCCGGCTGTTACAATTGTCAATTCTCAATTCTCAATTACTTTCCTCCAGTCCTCCTCAAAAAACTTCTTTATTTTTTCCAATTCCTCTTTCTCAATGAGTGGTTTTTTGGAGATTAAGAAATTTGGGATCAAGAGAGCAGAATATAAAATAATATAACAAAACAACATTCTGGATCTTCTTCTTACCCAGGTATTAAAATAAGAACCGGTATATTTAGGGTCTTTGCTGAAAATAAATTTACTTACTTTAAGCATCACCTTTAGTTGTTTTTCTTCATAGGAAGTGTGATGCGGTTCAAGTGAAATTGTATTTTTATCGTACTCTACACCAATATAATTTGCAATTTTATCTATAAATTCAAATGTATCATTGCGCATATCTTCATACAATAAAACAAGAGGTTTTTGAGTGAAATATTTATTCAATATTTCAATTTTAGGATAAAAAGTGGCGTCCTGAATTTTCCAATATCCCTGATCATTTTCAATATCAAAATACTCCTTAAAGGTATAGGGATATCCGTTCTTCAAAAATCGCCGGTCTTGCGATGCTATCCATTGTTCATTGCTGCGCAATACAATAATTGATTTCGTATCAGGATATTTTTCAGAAAATTTTTTTACTTCCCGCTCCAATTGCCTGTCCATTTCACGGGAAATAAAAATTTTTCTTCCATAATTTGCATCTATTATTCTAAGGTACTTTCTATATGAAGTGGGATGAATATAAACCAGATCTTTAAACCTGGTAAATACCTTATTTTGAAGATAGGTGCTCGCAGTTTTACCCATTCCTACATGAAAATATATTTCCGTTTTCTGTTGATCTGTCATAATCGGGTGTGAAATTCAAAAAAATAACTGCAAGATTCAAATAGGAGCCTATCGTCAGAACTCTGTAAAATTGGGTGTCATGATAGTCAAATTACATTATTCTGGTTATCTTCGCCCCAATAATATGAAACGAATATTTACACTGTTTTTCTTCACTATTACCATAGTAATTGCCGGTTTTACACAAACGGGCTCTGTGAGAGGATTTGTATACGATATAGACAACGGTGAACCGGTACCCTATGTGAATGTTATTGTTTTGAAAACCGACAATATCGGCGCACCTACGGATGAGAATGGATTTTTCTCTATCCCCACTGTTCCGGTAGGAAGTCAAACGCTCATTCTCACCTATATTGGATATGATACCCTATTATTTCCAATTATTGTGCAAAGTGGAGTTATCACAAGCGTAAAATTAGAACTCAAACAATCGGGAATTACCTTAGATGGAGTGACCATTTCCTCAAAAACGACTTCTAAATTGGAGGAAGTAAGTATATCTACCACTACAATTACCCCAACACAGATCAAACGTTTACCCTCCGTTGGTGGTGAACCCGATCTTGCACAATATTTGCAAATTCTGCCGGGAGTAATATTTACGGGAGATCAGGGTGGTCAACTTTATATTCGCGGTGGATCTCCTATTCAGAATAAAGTTTTACTTGATGGAATGGTTATCTATAATCCATTTCACTCCATTGGATTATTCAGTGTATTTGAAACCGATATCATTAGAAATGTGGATGTTTATACGGGGGGATTCAGTGCTGAATATGGTGATAGAATTTCTGCAGTAATTGATATCAATACCCGTGATGGAAATAAAAAAGAAACGGTGGGTGAAATTTCTGCCAGTCCATTTATGGCCAGATTATTATTGGAAGGGCCAATTAAAAAACCAAGTGCTGATAAATCGAGCCTTACTTATTTAATAACGGCCAAACATTCTTATTTGGATAAAACTTCGAAAATCATTTATCCATATGTAAATAATCAGGAAGGCATTTTAGGTAATAATGGAATACCATATTCCTTCACAGACATTTATGGAAAATTATCCCTCAATTCAGAATCGGGAAATAAATTAAATATTTTCGGATTTAATTTCCGCGACAGTGTTAATTATTCTGATGTAACAAATTTCCATTGGAATTCAATTGGTGCAGGAACAAACTTTGTGATTGTTCCAACCGAATCAAACATGCTTATTGAAGGTGTTTTTGCTTATTCTAATTATGAAATGGTACAAAATGAAGCCGATGAAAAACCGCGCAACAGCCTTGTAGGTGGCTTTAACGGAGGAATGGATTTCACTTATTATCGTCCTCATGGTGATGTGCAATACGGAGTTGAGGTGATAGGATTTCAAACAAATTACGAATTTTTTAATCGTTTGGGAATAAAATACGAACAACAACAATATACTACCGAACTGGGAACTTACGTAAAATATCGCAGGGCATTCAGTAAAAAATTCGTGATAGAACCGAGTATCCGAATTCAGTATTATGCCTCATTAAGTGAATTTTCGCCTGAGCCTCGTATCGGAATGAAATACAATATCACAGACAGAATTCGAATTAAATTTGCCGGAGGATTATACAGTCAGAATTTAATTTCTACAAAAAGCGATCGCGATGTGGTGAATTTATTTACGGGTTTTTTATCAGGGCCGGATGATGATCTTTATACTTTTGATGGAGAGGATGCAAAATCAAAATTACAGCGCAGTATTCATGCAATTGGTGGTTTAGAAATAGACCCAACCGATTTTATGGAATTAAATATAGAACCTTACATCAAATATTTTACGCAATTGATCGAAATAAATCGTCAAAAAGTAAGTTTGCGTGATCCGGATTTTGCTACAGAAACAGGTAGAGCTTATGGTATTGATTTTTCGATGAAATACGAGCGCAAAGCATGGTATTTCTGGACAGCTTATTCGCTGGGTTATGTGAAACGCGATGATGGTGAACAAGTGTATCCACCGCACTACGACAGAAGACATAACCTGAATTTTTTAGGTACCTATGATCTTGGCAAAAAATGGGAATTCAGTGCACGTTGGAATTTAGGTTCCGGATTTCCATTTACACAAACTGCAGGATTTTATGAAATGATTGATTTTCTTGATGGAATAAGCACAGATTATACTACTGCCAATGGCTCACTTGGCATTATTTACGACGATGAATTAAATGGTGGAAGATTACCCTACTACCACCGTTTTGATATTGGTGCAAAACGCCATATCTATTTTGCTAATAAAAACAAAATGGAGATCAACGCCAGTGTAACAAATATCTACAATAGAGAAAATATTTTCTATTTTGATCGTATTCGTTATGAAAGAGTAAATCAACTGCCGATATTACCTTCAATCGCAGTGAGTTACGGATTTTAATTAAATCGAATTACAATCCTTGCATAATAAATGCTAAAACAAAAATTGCAAGATAAATAATTACAATTATTCCTATAAATAGAAAGAAGGAATGGAGCTTTTTAAAAGCAACCTCCAAATTAAAGGAATTGTTATCTCTTGCATAACGAATAAAATTTGTTGCACTTTGGTATAAAAATAAATTTGGGAAAAAGATAAATAATAAAGCCCCCAAAAAGCCAATAATCAACCCCGTAGAACTTCCACCTCCAGGCATAGAAAGCCCATCTGAATTTCTCTGAAAAAGCATCAGATCCGGAATTGCAAACATTATTACCGCAAAAATTCCCATAAAAATGAAACCGGCAATGGCAATAAACTGCATCCATTTAGCTGTTTTAAGCAAATAACTAAGTGTGGCGCCGGTAATCTGGTCCTGATCCATGATTTCTTGTTGGTCGAGTAGGCTCATAGTTTTAGATTTTGAATCAAATAAAGCGAAAATTATTCATTTTATACGTAAATGATCATAATTTGATTTTAATCAATAAATAAGTCTATCGAAAAAAGATAAACCGTTTAGATAGAAATAGTAGCGGGACTTTTATGCGCAGAAATTTTGTTTTTAAACCCACAATATCCGGTTGTTCATATTTGCACCTGCCTGATGACCTCGGCAATCAGGTTCGTGGCCTCCAATTTTAACACACAATACGGATGAAAAAAAATTGCCACGAACCTGCCTGCTTACATCGCCAGGCAGGTGCACGAATAAATAAAAGAATTATATAATACCAATGGCTGTTCATTCGTGAATTCGAGGCCTCCCTTTTGAACCAACAATATGAACAAAAAAAGTTGCCACGAATACACGAATAAAAAAAAAATCCAAACAAACCATTCCTTTGGCTGTTTATTTAGCAGGCCCAAATAAAATTTATTGTTTCACACTAATTTGAAATAAAAAAAGTCTGCCAAAAACGACAGACCTTTAATTTCGTACCGGAAGCGGGACTCGAACCCGCATACCTCGCGGCACACGCCTCTGAAACGTGCGTGTCTACCAGTTCCACCATTCCGGTATAGGTGCAAAAATAAATAAAATAGGCGTACTATTGTTTTGGTATGCTGAAGTAAAAGGTTGTTCCTTTTTGTTCGGTGCTGTCGGCCCAAATGGAACCATTATGCCGTTTAATTATACGCTCAACTATCGCCAGACCAATTCCGCTTCCTTCAAATTGTTCATCGCTGTGCAATCGTTTAAGTGCTTTGAATAACTTATCCTTAAACTCCATACTAAATCCTACACCATTGTCTTTAACTGCAATGGTAACCGAACGTTCATCTTCCGAACCGAAAAATTCGATGTGAGGTTTCTTGCGAACCTTGCTGAATTTGATAGCGTTTGAAATGAGATTCATAAATGCCTGGCGGAACATTTTATAATCTCCTGAAATTGCAGGCAACTCCCCGATCACAATTTTATATTGACTGATATCCTCCCGTTCCTCAATTTCTTTTATTACATCATCCACCAACTCATTTGTATTTATGACATCGGATTTTTTATCCCAACGTCCGATTTTTGAAAATATAAGTAAATTATCTATCAGCGCGCTCATTTTTGTTATACTTTGGCGAATTTGCCTGATATTTTCCAATCCATCCCGATCAAGAATTTGTTTGTGATTCTTTTCAAGAAAATAAGCAAAAATATCAATTGATCGCAAAGGCGTCCGGAGGTCGTGTGAAACAGAATAATTAAAGGTTTCTAATTCCTTGTTTGCAGATTCGAGCAGCGATGTTCTTTCCAATACCTTCTGTTCCAATTTATCATTTAATATACTCAGCTCATATTCCTTATTTTTAATTTCCGTTACATTCATCGAAACTGATAATATTTCCGAAAAATTTCCATCATCATCCACTAAAGGAAGTTTTATGGATTGCAACCAATAAGTTTTTCCAGTAGCTACATTCGTAATTTTTTGTTCATCAGTTATTATCTGATTTTTTGATAGGAATACATCAAAATCCTTTTCAAATAATTTTTGTAGTGCCTCTGAATAATCCTGATTTTTGTTTCGTTTATATCGCAATAAATCCTCCGAGGTTGTTCCCAAAAATTCGGCTAATGCATTGTTCACTGTTACAAATTCTTCGTTGATATTTTTAACATATACCAAATTCGGTATCGCATTAATTATTTCCTGTAAAAACTTTTTCTGATTAAATAATTGTTGCTGATTTACACGTAAGGCAGTAATATCCTGGTGAATTCCGGAGGCACGGACAGGTTTACCTTCATTGTCCCATTCCACCACTTTGCCTTTATCCAAAATCCATTTCCATTCGCCGTTACTCGATAACATGCGAATAGTAGCTTCATAAAAGGGAGTTTTTTCATTCAAATGATTCTGAAAGGCCAAATATGCATTATCTGTGTCGTCTGGATGTAAAAATTTTTCCCAAAATTGTTGTGTTACCACCGTATTCTCAAAGTAATATCCCAGCATTTCCGCCCAGCGCTTGTTATGCACCATCCGATTTTCTTTTATATAAAAATCCCAGGTACCGAGATCCGCACCTTTTAAAGCCATTTCCAATCTGGCTTCACTATCTTTTAATGCCTGCTCCTGAACTTTCCTGTCCGTAATATCACGTGCAATACCATGAATTCTACCATCGGGAAATACATTGGCACTTATTTCGGCAATACGCAACTCGCCTTTTTTGGTTAAATATTTTCTTTCTCCAAAAAATCTGTTAATTCTTCCGGGTTTTAGATAATAATCAATGCCCTTGTCAAAGAACTTTCCGAATATTAATTGTTCAAAGGTCATTTCCAACAATTCCTCTTTGGAAAAGCCGGAGAGTTCGCACATTTTGGAGTTTACTTCAATAAATTTATTATTCTTGTCAATCATTATTATCGCATCCGTTGCTTGTTCAACAAGGCTTCGATATAAATTTTCACTTTCACGCAGATCCTGCTGAGTCTTTTTAAGCAAGCTGCTTTCGAATGCCAATGTTACAAAGTCAGCAATGGAACGTGCAAAGGATTGATCCTCCAATGTCCATTTATGATATGAATATTTATTTTCCACACATATCATCCCCCAGATTTTTTCCCTGTTACCGAAAGTGACACACATCTTAGAGATCACCTGTTCAGGAATCAGATAAACATCTTTTAATTCCTCTAACCTCGAATCAAAAAACACATCGTCAGATACAATTTCATGTTCTTTCAATAAAGTTTTAAAGTAAGAAGGAAATTGATTGGCAGTGAAATTTGCACCCTTCGAAAAATTACCTGATAAAGTATCATATTCAACACAGCTTTGAAGTTCTTGTTGTCCATTTACAAATTCCCTGATTTGGATTTTGGAGATGTTTAATGTTTCTGCAGTAATTTTTGCGATATGTTTTAATGCCGTTCCCAGATCGCCTTTAATGATTGATTCCTCTTTTGTAAGACCAACCAAAACACTTTGATGATGTTTTA
>JAYSYX010000372.1:0-7405 GCA_043727235.1 Bacteroidota bacterium | reverse complement strand
AAGATAAAATAACAACGCCGGAACGCGCACTATTTTTACATGAAAATATAAAGGATTCGGAATTACATATTATTGATAATGCAGGACATTTGTTGAATATGGAGGAGGAAATGATTTTTAATGATAGGGTTTTGAATTTTTTATCGGGTATGAACTAATTCTGAATTTAAGGAAGCGGACTTTCGATGAACGCTGCATCAGCCGCGGCTCACGCTATTAGTTAAGGGTGCTTGCTGCATGCACAGATTTAAGGGGGGTTTTATAAATTGGTGGAAAGGAATGTTAATTTACTTTTCCATGATCCTGCTGACATATTTGCCGATAATATCAAACTCGATATTTACATTTTCGCCGATATTTAGGTTTTGCAAATTTGTGTTTTGCCAGGTGTAGGGAATTATTGCGACGGAAAATTTATCGTGGCCGACATTTACAAGAGTGAGACTTATTCCATTTAAACATATACTGCCTTTTTCTACAATTAAATTTTTGTGATATTCATTTATGAAAAAGGTTAGCAAGTAACTTCCCTGCATTTCCTTTATATTAATAAGTTGTGCAGTTGTATCAACATGTCCCTGAACCATGTGGCCATCCAAACGATCGCCGATCTTTAGACAGCGCTCTAAATTGAAAATGTCATTTTGAGAGAGTGAACCTAAATTTGATTTTAAAATTGTTTCCTGAATTGCTGTAACTGTATGTGTATTTCCATCTGTTTTAATTACAGTGAGACAAACTCCATTGTGACTTACACTCTGATCGATAGACAATTGATCGCTAATAGAGGATTGTATGGTAATATGTAAATTAGACCCTTCTTTTTGAAGAGATATAACTTTGCCGGTGGTTTCAATTATTCCTGTAAACATGTAACAAAGGTAAGTGGATTATTTTTCGCTTTTATCCTGACGATATAAATGTATATATCCCTTTTTAGGTTGTTCAAATGGCACTACTCCACCAACGGTAATTTCGTAAACAGTGCAGACATAATAATAAACTCCCTCATTCACATCTTTTCCCAATTTACTGTCTTTTCCATCCCAATTTAACATAGGATCAGTTGTTGTAAATACCAGATTTCCCCAGCGATCAAATATTTTCATGTCAACGTGATCAATAAAACGGAAAGGCAAAATAGGAGTGAAAAGATCATTAAAGCCATCACCATTTGGAGTAAATGCGTTCGGAAGATTATAATCGGAACAATTATCCACGCATACTACATTGCTCAACAAACTTTCGTTATTAAACGAGTCTACCGCAACCACTGCATAACAACCTGCGATGGAAGATAAATTATCATGTGTATAGGTGGTATCATCAGCAGGTTCATTGGTATCTAATAAAACAAGTGTTTGCCCTTCCTGAGATGCATAATAAATATAATATTTAACCACATCATCAGCGCAATAATTATTTGGGTTGGTCCAGATCAGTTCGTTTTTAAGATCATTTTCATCTAACGAGCCTACAGTTTCTTCCTGACATATATTTTCTACTATTAATGTCGGAGCACAAGGTGCTTCATTGTCGATCGGAGTTCCACATTTAATTTGCGAAAAATTGATGAGTGTATCAGGCAGACTTTCAATTGTATAATTACCGTAAGCTTTTATGTAATAACAATACTCAACTCCATTATTTAAACCTATATCGATATAAGACTGTTCTGATGTTGTGGTGAGCAATTCAAAGTCACCGGAACCTAATGGAGTCTCTTTATAAATATCATACAGAAAATTCATCCAGGGAACCTCAAAATTCCAACTGAGATTTAATTTATTATCACCGGGACCAGCCTCCAAATAAACGGTGGATGCTGCATGAGTGCTTCCCAATAATTCAAAATTCCCAAGATCCGTAAAATAAAATTTTATTTTATAAGTAAAGGGACCCGCAAAAGTATTTATTAAAGTATCTATGTATGAAGTATCTGTGAGTTCATAAAAAGTTGGTGCAATAAATGTGGAAATTAATGTCTCTGTTCCGGTTGCTGTAAATCCTTCATATCGAACAACCTCATATTTATAAGGTGGTGTAAAAAGAGTAGTGTCAAGGTCTGTTCCAAGCGGTTTGTACCATCCCACATAAACAGAACCATTTGTTGTACTTGTAGTTCTTACACTTGCATGATTAATTATAGGAAGATCGCGTTTTAATTCAGCACAAACATTATCAGAAGGTGCACTTGCAACTCTGTTATAAATAAAATCAGGAACAATATCGCTGCGTTCGCCGAATTCCGCTAAAATGCGATAAGAATATTCTTGTCCGTAAACAATCGCATTATCTATATATTCATACACATCTTCCACAAATGCCAACGAATCATAACCGGTGCCACTTAATCCTCGCTGACATTTATCAAATACGATAGAATCACATCCAATTTTTCTCCAAACGGAAAATCCCAAAAAGTTCTCAGAATCTTCGCAGGAATATGGATCTTGCCAGGTAACCGTAATTTCATTCGCCGTTGGAACTGCATCTAAAATTACTGGTGGTGGTGCAATTACATAAATAAGCCATGTTTCAAGATCCACCAAAGGAATTTCATCGAATCCCAATTGAAAATCATCTTCAGCACGAAAAACTACCTGGTAAAATTGTGAGCGAACATGGTCGCAAATAGTTTCCCATGTAAACGTACCTTCCACATAAGCCTGATCAGGTGTACTGAAAAACTCCGCAGGACTTTCATCAATAAAGAATGGTCCGCCATCAGCAGTTAAAGTAATTGTTTGAGTAACATCAGCATCAGTTGCTGTGATCAATAAATTTAATTCTTCCCCGGCATAAATACAGGTATCATTTAGTTCCGCTATAACAGGTGCGTGATTATTTGTTTCAATAACAAAGATCTCCATGTCGCGCAAAATGGTTCCAAGCCGAACACCATTTCGATATTCTGTAATTAAAATAGCGAAATTATAAATCCCTTCATCACATGGCGCATCCCAGACAACATCGCCGGTAAAAGAATTTATAGTAAAAATATCGGTAAAACATTCGGACCATACATCCGGATATTCGTAACCCGGAACTACTATTCCCGGATATTGATATGGAACTACCAATTCGTATGCTAATGAATCGCCATCAATATCAAATGCATCGGGATTGTGAATAAAAATCTCACCCACATTGGCAAAATCTATTGGTGGGTTTAACAATAAAGGGGAATTATTAAATCCGAATAATAAGGGATCAAAAATTACAAAAGTATCTACCAAACAAAAAGGGACATTAACTGATCCGTCAATATTTAAAATATTCTCCACCCTATTCGGGTCTACCATACTAATAACAAACTCTCCTGCACCTGAAAAAGAATGTTGGCCGATATATTCATTTTTCTGAATATAATCTGTAAGTGTTTCAATACTATTGCGGAATAAGGTATCTCCTGTTCCATCGCCCCAATCAATATAAAGTGCGTCGCGATCAGCAAGTGAGTTTGGGTCGGTATACGTAGTTATTGTAAATTCGTAGGTAAGATCAGCCACATGTATATAAGTGATCTCGCCAGCCCGGTTATGCGTAGCAAATAAGGATAGAGAAAATCCTGAAATAATTAAAAATATAAGCCCTGTTCGCAGTAAAATATTCTTCATCGTCCTATTTCAATGTCGAATTTACGACATAATTCCATATCATCAATAAAATTAATTGTAATTTGTTTGTGATTTTATTGATTGATGGTTAAACGAGAGGGATTAACAAAAAATTGCAGGGAGATTGAGAATTGATGAAGGGTGAATGGTGAGTGGTGAGTGCTGAGATTGATCCTTGTGAGCCGGGGCGTTTTTACTCCTGACTATTGACAATTTTCGTGAATCGTGAGGCGTGAATCGTGAGTTTACATCTCGGTAGCATTATACCTTTACTCCTGACTAATGACTAATGAGTAATGAGTTTGATCAACATAAGCCGAATGCTTCCTGACTAATAACCCTTGACTTTGGGTGAGTGGTGAATAGTGAGTGGTGAGTTTGCTTAACTCAAGTCCAAAGTTCTATACCCAGAAAAATAGCTAAAATGTTTGCCGGAACGGAATCACGATTCACAATTCACGATAGAATTAAGCTATAAAATTTCGCAAGAAATTTAAACTCCTGTCTGCTCACTCCTCTCTCCTTCTCCTCACTTCAATTGTTCCTCCGACCCTAGACTGGCACTCAAATATTCCCGGTTTAAACGCGCGATATTGGCTACGGAGATACCTTTTGGGCATTCGGCTTCGCAGGCGTAAGTGTTTGTGCAGGATCCGAAACCTTCGGCGTCCATTTGTGCGACCATAGCAAGAGCACGTTTTTTGCGTTCCGGGTCACCTTGAGGTAATAATGCGAGATGAGAAACTTTAGCAGACACGAACAACATTGCCGAAGCATTTTTACAAGCTGCAACACAAGCACCACATCCAATGCAGACTGCAGCATCCATAGCAGCATCGGCCATATGTTTTTCAACCGGAATAGCATTGGCATCCTGAGCCTGACCTGTAGAAACACCAATATATCCTCCGGCTGCAATAATTCTGTCGAATGCTGAGCGATCTACTACCAGATCTTTTAAAACCGGAAAACCCTTTGCACGAAATGGCTCCAATGTTATTGTTTCCCCATCGGAAAAATTGCGCATATATAACTGACAGGTTGTAGATAATTTTTGAGGACCATGCGCACGACCATTGATATACATACTACAACTTCCGCAAATTCCTTCACGACAATCGTGATCAAAGGCAACAGGTTCTTCGCCTTTATTAATGAGTTGCTCATTCAAAATATCCACCATCTCCAAAAAGGAAGTATTTGAACTGATATTTTCAATGTTATATTCCACCAACTTGCCTGCTGTGGTGGTGTTTGCCTGTCGCCAGATTTTTAACTTAAAGTTCATTTTTTTTATACTTTAATGGTTTGAACGTGATTATCTTCTGTTTGATACTCTAGGTTCGTGAATCGTCAATCGTGAATCCTTTTTGGTGCTCATTAGTGACACCCCCACTGAAAAAGTGGGAGCCTCACTCAGAGTGGAGGCAAACTCATTACTCATAACTCATTACTCATTTATAGCTCCTCACTGCTAATTTAATATTTTCAAAAACTAATTCCTCCTTATGCATAACTGCTTCATTATCAATACCTTTAAATTCCCAAGCTGCAACATAGGCGTAGTTCGAATCATCGCGTTTTGCTTCTCCGGAATCCTGGTATTCTACACGGAAATGTCCACCGCAACTTTCGTTTCTCTCGAGAGCGTCTTTTATCATCAATTCCCCTAATTCAAAAAAATCGGCAACTCTCCAGGCCTTTTCAAGATCCTGGTTCAATTCTCCTGCCTTGCCAGTTACACGAACATTTTTCCAGAATTCTTCTCTTAATTCGCGCAACATTTGCCTTGCTTTTGTAAGCCCTTCCGCAGTTCTGGCCATTCCACAATAATCCCACATTATCTTTCCGAGTTCTTTGTGATATTGATCAACGGATTTGTTACCCTGAATTGACAACAATTTTTCAATTGTTCCACGAACATTAGTTTCCGCCTCTTCAAAGGCAGGATGATCAGTTGGAATTGCTTTGGTAAAGATCTCGTCCGACAAATATGAACCAATGGTATAAGGTATAACGAAGTATCCATCAGCCAAACCTTGCATGAGAGCTGAAGCTCCTAACCTATTGGCTCCATGGTCACTAAAGTTTGCTTCACCTAAGGCATATAATCCCGGAACACTGGTCATCAATTCATAATCCACCCACAATCCTCCCATAGTATAATGCACTGCGGGATAGATGCGCATTGGAACCTGATAGGGGTCTTCACCGGTAATATGGCTATACATTTCAAACAAGTTACCGTAACGTTCCTCTATGGTTTCTTTTCCTAAACGTTTTATTGCATCTGCAAAATCGAGGTAGACAGACAAACCACTTTCCCCTACTCCACGTCCATCATCGCATGCTTCTTTTGCTGCACGGCTAGAAATATCGCGGGGAGCTAAATTGCCATATGAAGGGTATTTTCGCTCCAGATAGTAATCCCGATCGTTTTCGGGGATATCAGTAGGTTTTTTTGCTCCTGTCCTGATTGCTTTTGCATCTTCCTGGGCTTTTGGCACCCAAACACGACCATCGTTGCGCAAACTTTCGCTCATGAGTGTAAGCTTGCTCTGAAACTCGCCGGAAACGGGTATACATGTCGGGTGTATCTGTGTATAACACGGATTTCCAAAATATGCTCCGCGTTTATAGGCTTTCCAGGCTGCTGTAACATTACTTCCCATGGCGTTGGTTGATAGGAAAAAAACGTTCCCATAACCACCGGTGCACAATAAAACAGCATGTCCGAAATGACGCTCCAGTTTTCCATCCACAAGATCTCTTGCAATTATTCCTCTGGCCTTGCCGTCAATCACAACAATATCAAGCATTTCGTGTCGCGAATACATTTCCACATTACCCAAACCAATTTGTCGCTCCAAAGCCTGATAAGCACCAATTAATAATTGTTGTCCTGTCTGCCCTCTTGCATAAAAAGTTCTGGAAACCTGCGCTCCACCAAAAGAGCGATTGTCCAACAATCCGCCATATTCTCTTGCAAAAGGAACCCCCTGAGCAACGCATTGGTCGATGATATTTACGCTCACCTCCGCTAATCTGTGCACATTTCCTTCTCTGGCTCTAAAATCACCTCCTTTTATGGTGTCATAAAATAATCTATGCACCGAATCACCATCATTTTTGTAATTTTTTGCGGCATTAATTCCGCCCTGCGCTGCAATGCTGTGTGCCCTTCTCGGACTATCCTGAAAACAGAAAGCCTTCACTTTATAACCCAACTCAGCCAGCGAAGCTGCAGCCGAAGCTCCTGCCAAACCTGTGCCTATCACAATAATTTCGAGTTTGCGTTTGTTAGCCGGATTCACCAGCTTCACATGATCTTTATAGTTCGTCCACTTTTCGGCTAATGGTCCTTCCGGTATTTTTGAATCGAGCGACATATGTTTTTGTTGAAGTGATTGTTCTGAGTTCTGAGCCTGCCTGCCGACTGCGTCAGCGGCAGGCAGGTTCTGGGTTAGTAAACGTTTATTTGGTTACTAAAAGTTTCAGGGTTACGATCCGATTAATGTTCTTTATTCCTTGTTCGATATTCTTTATTTTTTTGAAATGATCATAATAGGCACCAGTTTCAGGGTTATAATCCGATTAATGTTTTTTATTTTTTGATTGTTATTTTTTATTCCCCCCAGTTTGAAGGTGGACTGCCCACTGCCCACTGTTAACTGCCCACTGTTGATTGTTGACTTGTTATCTTAGTTAGCAATAGTTTCATGGCTGTTATTGGCTATTCTCTCTTCCCCTGTTTAAAATTGTTTTAATTGTAGAGACGCAATGCA
>JAYSYX010000371.1:0-2919 GCA_043727235.1 Bacteroidota bacterium | reverse complement strand
TATATATCTTCGTGATAAAAGTGCATCTGAGCAAATAAATAAACGTTTTGATCTATGTGCTGAATTGATCAGACCAAAAGTGTTGGTTTTTGAAGAATTTTTTGCCGAGGGAACCACGCACTTTGAAAAAGTGTTATTCCTGATTCACCTTGGCGATTGGCTCAGTTATTATTTGTCAGAATTAAAGTCCGTTGATGCAATAAAAATTCATAGTCTAGATTGGCTTAAAACAGAATTGGAGAATTAAATGCAATTAGTAAAATACCGCGATCTTGGAACCATGGAATATGATTTTGCATGGAAACTGCAACAGAGTATTTTTGATGATATTGTAGCGAAAAAATTAAAGAACAGAACCTTGATGCCTCATGCACAATTAAATTATCAGCATCATTTATTGTTTGTGGAACATAACCCCGTAATAACAATGGGGAAAAATGCCGATGAAAAAAATTTATTGTTGAATGATGATTTTCTGAAACAAAAAGGCGTGCAGTTATTTCATATAAACAGGGGTGGAGATATTACCTATCATGGTCCCGGACAAGTTGTGGGATATCCGATTTTGGATCTTGATCATTTTTTTACTGATCTTGGAAAATATCTCAGAAGTATTGAAGAAGTGATAATTAAAACGTTAGCTGAATATAATTTAATTGGCGAACGCTTAAAAGATGCAACGGGTGTTTGGCTGGACGCCGATAAACCTACTGCCAGAAAAATATGTGCAATAGGCATAAGAAGCAGCAGATGGGTCACCATGCATGGATTTGCCTTTAATGTGAATACTGATCTGAGTTATTTTGATTTTATAATCCCCTGCGGAATAACAGATAAAGCAGTAACATCATTAAAAAAAGAATTGGGGAGAGAAATTGATATGCAGGAAATTAAAAATAAATTGAAAAAGAATTTTGAGATCGTATTTAATTGTAAATTGATATAATGGCTGAGCACGAAGAGGATATAGAAATAAATGAATTGCCCGGTGATACGGAAGAGGAATTGTATGAACATTATCGGGTAACTACTGATAAAAAACAAGAACCCCTGCGCATAGATAAATTTTTATTTAATCGCATTGAAAATATTTCACGGACAAGAATTCAGAATGCTGCATTGGCAGGTTGTATTTTGGTGAACGATGTTCCCGTTAGATCCAGCTACAAAATAAAACCGGGTGATACCATAGTTGTGGTATTGCCACAAAAACCTGCGAAGTACGATGTTCGTCCCGAAAATATTCCGCTGAATATTATGTATGAGGATGATGACATTATTGTAATTAATAAGCCTGCAGGGATGGTTGTGCATCCAGGACTTGGAAATTTCAGTGGAACTTTGGTAAATGCTTTGTTATATCATTTTCAAGGTTTGCCACAAAGGGAAGATGAACCTTTTCGTCCAGGACTTGCACATAGAATTGATAAAAATACAACAGGAATTATTATTGCGGCAAAAAATGAATTTTCCTTAGCCCATCTCGCAAAACAATTTTTCGATCACTCCATTCAAAGAAAATATATTGCTTTGGTTTGGGGTGAATTTGAAGAAAAGCAAGGAACCATAGTGGGAAATATTGCCCGACACCTCCGTTTCAGAAAAATATTTACTGTATATCCTCCCGGAGGAGAAATAGGTAAACATGCTATTACGCATTATAAGGTTTTGGAAAGTTTTGGATATACCAGTTTAGTTGAATGTCAGTTAGAAACCGGTCGAACACATCAGATCCGCGTGCACATGCAACATATCAATCATCCGGTATTTGCGGATAATACTTATGGTGGTGACAGAATTGTAAAAGGTACAATATATACCAAATACAAACAGTTTATTGATAATTGTTTCGAGATAATCCAGCGTCAATCGCTTCATGCGAAGTCACTGGGTTTCATCCACCCAAAAACTAATGAACCCATGTTTTTTGAAAGCGACCTGCCACCCGATATGCAACAAGTAATTGAAAAATGGCGGCACTATGCTAAATTTTTGAAACTTTAAAAATAGTATTATCTTTCGTCTGTATGAAAAGCCAGTCCTCCACTTTTTTAACTATGTGTTTCCTCATGATAAACATGTTTGTTTTCGGACAGACGCAAAAATGTTACACTGATGGATTTTTACAATCTCTGCAACAATCCGATCCTTCCGCATTCGAAAAAATGAGGGCAGCACAAAATGATCTGTTATTCACAAATGCAAAAATTACAGATGATATTTATGTAATTCCTGTGGTAGTGCATATTGTTTATAGAACCGAGGCACAAAACATCAGCGACATAGAAATTTTTGAGCAGATAAATGTTCTTAATGAAGATTTTGCTCGATTAAATGCGGACACTATTCTTACTCCTGATGCATTTGGAGGTGTAGCTGCAAATTGTAATATTCAATTTTGCCTGGCTCAATTCGACCCTGAAGGAAACCCTACATCCGGAATTATTCGAACACATACAGATACAACAGAATGGCTTCTCTCATTTTCTGAGAAAGTGAAATTTACTGATCAGGGAGGTGATGATGCATGGCCTGCTATTAGTTATCTTAATATATGGATTTGTAATTTACAGGATGGCATTTTAGGTTATGCTTATGGTCCTCCCTTCGGCACACCCGATGTTGGTGATGGAATTGTTGTGGATTATAAAAATTTCGGTCTCGGTGATGTATCCTCAAAACCGTATGACCTCGGAAGAACTGCTACACATGAGGTTGGTCATTGGCTGGGACTAACACACATCTGGGGTGATGATGGTGGTTTGTGCACTGGAACTGATAATATTACAGATACACCAAATCAATCGGATGCAACTTATGGTTGTCCGGAGGAAGAATTATTGGATGAATGTTCAGGAGTTTCACCTGGAATAATGTATCAGAATTATATGGACTACACAGACGACGCCTGTATGAATA
>JAYSYX010000370.1:0-2920 GCA_043727235.1 Bacteroidota bacterium | reverse complement strand
GCAGCAATAAGTCGCATAAAGAATTATGAACCAACACCACGCTGGAATTTTATTCTGCAACAAATGTTTTGGATGCGTTTGCTTACAATTATTTCTGCAATTACTACTATTATAATCTATTTTCTTTTGCCAGCCCGGGTGCAGCTGATCTTATTGATACCTGGAGCTATTTCTTTATTTTATGGTATTTCGATAAAAATAAATGGAAAAACAACCAAGTTGCGCGATCTGGGTATTGGAAAGATATTTTTAATATCGCTGGTATGGGCTTTTGCAGGTTCGTATATGCCTTCGGTTTATGCAGGGCAACTAATGTCTTCCTTTGCTGTGCTGATATTATTTATTGCGAATTTTTGTTTCATTTTTTCCGTTACACTTCCATTTGATATCAAGGATATTGCTATTGATGCAATGAATAATGTTAAAACAATTCCCACCAAACTGGGTGTGAAAACGACATATTATCTAACCTGGTTTTTATTATTGCTGAGTGGATTATTTCATTGGTATTTACAAGCAGTAGTTTTGAAATCGCCAAACGAAAATACATTTGCAATTGCCGTATCGCTACTTGCAACAGCTATCGTGATCTATATCACACAAAAAAAACAAAATGATTCCACTTTTTTTGGAGTGTTGGATGGAATGATAATACTGCAGTTTATTTTGATATTTTTATTCAATATTTAATCGCAATTACAATCATTTTCCGCAACCACCATTTTACTTATAATATTGCCATCCTCTCCACTTTCAACATTAAACTGGATAGTTTTATCTGCTTTGGTCTTACCTACTATCGTGTAATTTGTAACATGACAATTGCCGGGCTCACATTTCCCGTAATTAACATTTTTAATATCGAGTAAAGGAATAATTTCTGCACTGCTGATATTGTTGCACAACATTAAACATTCTGTTTTTTTATCGAAAATAATTTCCTGTTGCTGAAGATCGGTCAATAGTTTTGCATCGAGGGATTTTACGTCTGCAGCTGGTTCATTTTCTGAGGGTTCTTTATTTATGAATGCTGCACAGACAATAAGGATGGTTGTGGTAATTGCAACTAAACCTTGTTTTTTATATATTGGATTCATAATGGTTTATTTTTTAAAGATTGCCTAGTTTAAACGTTATTGGCTTCATTGATTAATTACATTCCTTGGAACGATCCCGAATAAGAAAATTAATCAAATTTCGATTTAATCCCAAAACCTTTTACACAATTTTCTATTCGGGATAAGCCCAACTAATGCAATGGTTAAATCGCTATGCTCTTAACCATTGCATAAGTTGGGCTAAAATTACGACTTTTGCATAAAAATTAGTGAAAAATATGATTCGCAACAACTGGACAAAGGAGGAAATAGGGGAGATATATAATTTGCCTGTATTAGAGCTGATTTATAATGCAAGTGTTGTGCACCGTGAGTTTCACAGCACAGGAGAGGTTCAGGTTTGCACTTTACTGTCGGTGAAAACTGGTGGTTGTCCGGAGGATTGTGCTTATTGTCCTCAGGCTGCCCGATATTCTACGGATGTGGAAGCACATAAATTATTGGAGTTTGATGAGGTGATAACAAAAGCACTTATTGCCAAAGAAAATGGCTCCACACGTTTTTGTATGGGGGCCGCCTGGCGAAATGTTAAGGATAACAAGGATTTTGATAATGTATTACAAATGGTGAAAGGTGTTGCTCAACTGGATCTGGAAGTGTGTTGTACCTTAGGTATGTTGAGTGAGGATCAGGCGCATAAATTAAAAGAGGCAGGTTTGTATGCATACAATCACAATCTCGATAGTGGGGAGGAATTTTATGAACAAATAATTACCACAAGAAAATACGACGACCGTTTAGAAACTATAAATAATGTTCAAAAAGCAAATATTTCGGTCTGCAGCGGGGGTATTATTGGTTTGGGAGAAACGGATCACGACAGGATTGATATGCTTTATACGTTGAGCAATTTAAAAACTCATCCTGAATCTGTTCCGGTAAATGCATTGGTTGCGGTTAAAGGCACACCATTGGAAAACATGAAAAGAGTAAGTGTTTGGGAAATGGTGCGCATGATAGCAACAGCGAGAATTTTAATGCCAAAAGCAATGGTGCGATTAAGTGCAGGAAGGAATGAAATGAGCATAGAAGAACAGGCTTTGTGTTTTATGGCAGGAGCAAATTCAATTTTTGCAGGAGATAAATTATTGACAACTCCGAATCCTGAAGTAAATGAAGATAAAAAAATGTTTGAATTACTCGGATTAAAACCCAGAGAGGCATACAAGGGAATTGAAGTGAGTGTATCATGAATTTATCAGAACGATTAAACGAAGAACTGGAAGCACGAAAATTATCAGATGCTTTTCGTTCCTTAAAACTCGTTCAGGGAAAAGTTGATTTTAGTTCTAATGATTACTTGGGTTTTGCACAAGACACGGACTTACACAAAACCATTTTATTTGAAATAAATAAACTCCGAAAATTTGGTTCCACGGGTTCGCGTTTACTCACGGGAAATCATTCGCTCACCGAACAATTGGAAAAGGAAGTAACATTATTTCATGATGCAGAATCTGCACTTTTTTTTAATTCTGGATATGAGGCGAATTCGGGATTAATTTCCACTATCACCAAAAGAAATGATACCATTATTTTTGATGAATTGTGCCATGCATCACTGCGTGAAGGAATACGATTATCAAATGCAAATTCCTGGTCATTTAAACATAACGATCTTACTGACCTCGAATTAAAATTGCAAAAAGCAGAGGGCGAAAAATTTATTGTTGTGGAATCTGTTTATTCCATGGATGGAGATATTTGTCCTTTAAAAGAAATAGTTTTATTTGCTGAAAAATACAAGGCAAATCTAATTTTGGATGAAGCACACGCAACGGGTGAATAGGCAATAAGGGAAC
>JAYSYX010000369.1:0-7410 GCA_043727235.1 Bacteroidota bacterium | reverse complement strand
TTTGTTAACATCAGAAAACTAAAATTACTCCAAATCTAGTAGCCTGCCAACGGTTAACATCTTTATAAGTGAGTTGTAGAAAGTTCCCTTTTGTGGTTTTAGGTATAACTTGTTTATTTTTTTATGAACAATTTAGTGATAAATTACATCATTATAATACCAATGTTTGAAGATCATAAATTTCGCAATTTACACTTTGACTTTAGGGATAAAAGTTGTAACTTTGCAGTTAAATTAAACCATTAATTAAATGGGTCAACCGCAAAACATTTCTGAAATCAAAAAAAACTTTCCTGATGAGTGGGTTTTAGTAGGTAATCCTATTCTGGATGAAAGTAAAATTGATGTGCTTTCAGGGATTCCTATTTATCATAGCAAAGACAAAAAAGAAGTTTGCTATATTGGTCGTGATAAAACCTCTTCGTATGAAAAAATCACCTTAATTTATACCGGGACACTTAAACCAACCAGAAAAATTACCGGTATCTTCAATCGCATTAAATAATGACATTTCAATTTAGACGAGATCCCGAAAGCGGCCTTATCATTTTAAGTGTTGAAATAGACAGCAAGTTTGAACTTAAAATGGTGCTTGATACAGGTGCGACCAATACAACTATAGACAGTAACACATTATATTTATTAGGATATGACCTTAAGGACAATATCGGAATTGTAGAAATTGAAACAGCAAATGGAATTATCGAAACAGAAGTTTTTGAAATTGGTAATTTTTCATCTCTTGGACAAACAAAAGATAAATTTCAAATTCAAGTTTACGACTTCTTAGCCCATGGTATTATTTCTGACTATAACGGATTATTAGGACTCGACTTTTTTGAAGGAAAAAAATTTTGTATTGACACGAACTTAAACACAATAACACTAACCTGACAACAAAGCAGGAAGGTTTGCTCCGGTTAAGCCGGACTCGCGGTTCACGAATCACAACACCACCTTCCAAATCCCATCAAGATTTCTTCCTTTTTCTTCATAATCCAAACCATATCCAACAACAAATACATCCGGAATTTCGAAACCGATGAGGTCGGCTTTAATTAAATTGGGGCGGAGGATGTTTTTTTGTAGGAGGGTTATTGTTGTGACAGAAGAGGGTTCTAATTTTTCGATTTCCTGATGGAGATGAAAGATGGTTTTTCCGGTATCGATAATGTCTTCAATAAAAATGATATTTCTGTTTTTAACATTGCGATCAATGCCATTAAAGGTTTGAATTTCACCTGATATTGTACCCGTATATGATTTAATTCTGGTGAATATTGTTTCGCAATTACCATTAAATTGTCGGATAAGATCTGCGGCAAAAATAAAGGCGCCATTTAAAACAATAATAAAAACAGGGTCCTTATCAGTAAATTTTTGATTGATCTCTATACCTAATTGTATTATTCGTTCCTGTATTTTTTCAGAAGAGATATATGGTTCAAATGTGAGATCATGTATTTGCAAGTTGACTTATTTATATCCGACGATCAGTTTTTGCCCTATGCTGATGGTATTATCTTTTAAACTATTCCATTCCTGAATTTGTGTTACTGTTACTCCATACACTTTCGACAATCCGTAAAGTGTCTCTTTAGCAGCAACTGTATGGGTCACAGCCACTTTAATATCTTCTGTTGGAGGTGTGACAATATCCTCCTCTTTAATTTCATTTTCACCCTGAGCTCCCGGTGGAGTATTAATTTTTTCAGGTGCAATTATCTCCTCATCAAAATCCATAAACTCATCATTATCATCATCCTCCTTCTCCTTTTCAACGGGCACCTTCTCCTCACTCCTCACTCCTTCCTCCTTATTCCTCACTCCTTTCTCCTCACTCCTCTCTCCTTTCTCCTTTTTTAATTTAATATCATCCTTCCTTTTATCCCTTAAATTAATTTGTTCACCCACCGCAGGTTCTTCACCTATTCGCATTTTGTTGTATTTATATAATTGTTCCATACGCACTCCCTCATCTCTCGAAATGCTCCACATTGTTTCACCTTCTTTTACTGTATGAAATTTAGTATCTCCTTTTTTTCTTTTGGGTTGAAGATAAAATTTTGTGCCGGGTGTTAATGTACCCCCATTTTCAATATCATTATAATCCTTAAGAAGGGATAATTTTTTATGATGTTTTTCTGCAAGTTTCTCCGGCGAATCTCCGGCTTGAATTGTTACGGCAGGAATTCTGTTGAAATAATATACGTCTTCATTATATCCTCCCCAGGTAAAATTCTTATCTTTTTTTGATTCCTCATTTTTTACAATTGGATCTTCTTTTTCTTTTGGGTCGTCTTTATCAACTTTTTTATTGTGTTTTTTTGCTTCAGCGAGCGACATTTTATCTAATGACTGTAATTCATAATTTTCTATAAGGTTTATTAAAAGATCAGCATATTTTGGGTTTGTTGCATAACCGGCAGCTTTTAATCCTTTTGCCCAACCCTTATAATCATCTGCATCTAATTTAAATAATTCGGCATATCGTTGTTTGGAGGATAAAAATTCCGAATGATCTCTGTATGAATCCTCTACATGATCGTATTTGCGAAAACATTCATCCTTTGCATCATCATCATAATACACTTTTTCCCCTTTCCAATCGCTGTGACATTTTATTCCGAAATGATTATTTGATTTTTTGGCAAGTTCACTTTGTCCGGCTCCGCTTTCGAGTATTCCCTGGGCCATAGTGATGCTTGCCGGAATTTTATATTCCAACATTTCCGCAACAGCAATCGCCTTGTATTGATCAATATAATCCAATACCGCCTGACTGGGTTGTCCGGCCGAAAGTGTAATGGATGTAAGCAGGATAGAAAATGCTGTGCAGACCTTTTTCATTCCGTATTTTGTATTGCGGTTTACCACATTCAAAATTACCTCTCAAAACGGCTGAGGCTCAACTAATATTATCCGCAACAATATGTTATTTATCCAATTTTTCGGGCAATATTTATGCCGTCACGGATAGATATGATCACATTTTCCACTCTGGGATCCTGCTGAATTTTTTTATTGTACGCATCAATGGCTTTTGTGTCCTTGTCCATATTCTTTGAAATTACCTTACCGCTCCACAAAACATTATCTGCCAATATCCACCCACCGGGCTTTACTTTATCAATGATAAGATCGAAATAATTGGAGTAATTATTTTTATCAGCATCAATAAAAACAAGATCAAAGAGTTGTGTTAAAGTGGGGATAATTTGCAACGCATTTCCGGTTAAAACTTCTATTTTATCTTCCATTTTTTCCATGCTTAAATATTTTTTAACCATTGGAGTTAGTTCTTCATTTATGTCGATGGTGATCAGCTTACCCTTTGTTTTTAATCCTTTTGCCAAACAGAGTGCACTGTAACCTGTATAGGTGCCTATTTCCAATATATATTCAGGATTTATCATAAGAGAAATAAATTCAAGAAATTTCCCCTGCACCTTTCCGCTCAGCATCTGCGGCATCATGGCCTTAATATAAGTTTCACGATTCAGGTCAGAGAGGTTTTTTGCCTCCGTTGAAGTATGTTCTGCAATATATTGTTCTAATTCTGTTGGTATGATATTTTCCATTAAATTTGTTTTTACATTTTTATTACATGAAACACAAAATTGTAAAATATTTTTACATAAATTGACGAATATGCGAATTACAATTTTACGACTTTTAACTTTTTCATTGCTCATTTTTGTATTTACCATTCAATTAAATGCGCAATACAACTTATCTGTTGTTTCAGAAATAGAATATCCTGCAGGTTATGAAATGAGCGGATGTTGGGGATATACCGATGATACCGGAAAGGAATATGCGATAATTGGTACTTCATTGGGAACATCCATTGTAAACATTACAACTCCTGAAGCTCCGGAGGAATTATTTTTTATTCCCGGTGTGGAAAGCATATGGCGTGAAGCGAAGGTGTGGAATCACCATGCCTATATATCCACCGAGGGCGCTGATGAGGGAATGTTGATCATCGACCTGACTGATCTTCCAACTTCCATAGATACTTTTTATTTTAAAGGTGACGCCACACATCCATTTACAACAGCCCACACTCTGTATATTGATGAAAACGGATATTGTTATTTATTTGGATTTGGAGGAGCAGCTGTGGGCTCAGGAGGTGCATACATTGTAGACCTGAATCCTGATCCTAAAAACCCGGTTTATGTTAGTGAATATACCAATGCCTATATTCATGATGGATATGTGCGCAACGATACTTTATGGGCAGCAGAAATTTATGACGGCAGGTTTGAAGTACTGGATGTTAGTGATAAAACGGATATTATTTTGTTGGGCACACAAAATACCGGCGCCTCCGCCGCGCATAATTGCTGGTTAAGCGACGATGGAAAATATCTATTTACCACAGATGAAATTAATTATGGTTATATTGAAAGTTATCATGTGGAAGATGTAACTGATATTGTAAAATTAGACGGAATTAAACACGGTGATCCTGATTCTACAATTGCGCATAATGTGTATTATTTAAATGGATATTTAGTAACTGCTCACTATACCGAAGGAGTAACAATACACGACGCACATAAACCGGATAATTTAGTAGAAGTCGGCCATTTCGATACCACTCCATTTGGCCCAAACTCAGGTTCCAGTGGTGTTTGGGGAGTGTATCCTTATTTTGAATCGCAGAATATTATCGCTACCGACCGCATTGGAACAACTTTTATTTTACAACCAAGTTACGAACGCGCTTTTTATTTAGAAGGCAATATTAAGGATGTGACCACCGGATTAAATATTTATGATGCCGTGGTAACTATAATTGGTACATCTGCTTTTGATAATACAAATGTTTCAGGAGATTATAAAACAGGATTTTATGCAAGTGGAATTTATGATATTGAAATTAGTCGCACAGGTTGCGATACAAAAATTATTAATTCCATCGAGTTGATGCAGGGCGTTGTTACTGAATTAAATGAAACATTGGAATGTGGAAATATTTCAGTACCCGACATTTTTACTGATGTTGAACTCAATATATTTTATGATGTTTCATCAAAAAATATTGTAATAAAATATGAAATGAACAATTCAAAAATAGCAGAAATTAAATTTTTAAATACCTCAGGTCAAATTATCACTTCTTTTAATATTTCCGATTCAGGCGAACAAAAAATAAGTGGAAATTCGCTTGCTCCGGGATGTTATTTTGTGCGTTACAACGATGGCGCAATCATTCAGAACAAAAAAATAATAGTTTATTGATCTGCATCAGCCGGGTATCTGCACATTTTTCATTTTCTTTGTGGAATTATGCGCCTTACCCTGTTTATTTGTGTTTTGTGCCTTCCCTTGTTTGGCAAAGGTCAGATATTGCCTGCATATGGCGATAGCAGAACAGCAACTACAGGCTGGCAATTTTTAAAAATTGGTCCCGATGCGCGCTCAGCGGGATTAAGTGAGAGTTTTATCACAATAGTTGACGATGTTTCCGCACTATATTGGAACCCGGCAGGTATAACAAGGTTGGATTCCAACAAATTGCATTTTGCGATTGCCTACACCGATTACGCCGCAAATACGAGTATGAATTTTGCCGGAATTACCTATCGTTTGGGGGATAATACCTTAATTGGTGTCAGCATTCAATATTTTGATGCCGGAGAGATGGAAGTCACCACTGAATTTTTACCCTTTGGCAATGGTCAAACTTTTCGCGCCACTGATCTTGGAATTGGAATAAGTCTGGCAAGGGAACTCACCGATCAATTCAGTTTCGGAATTACCTCAAAATATATCCGTGAAGACCTCGCATCTGTGCACAATCAAAATCTTGTTTTTGATTTTGGATTTCAATACGATGTTGGAATTGCAAATACCCGTTTTGCCGTTGCACTTTCCAATTTCGGATTTAATTCTGAACCGGGAGGAGAAATTCCGGTTTTAAATTTAACTGACTCTATTTCAGCAGATGCATTTACCGAAATATCTGTTCCCACTGTTTTTCGATTGGGTTTTGCCATGGATGCAATTAAGAATGATAACCATATACTCACAACGGCTTTACAATTAAATCATCCCACCGATAATAATGAAACTTATAGTTTAGGTGTGGAATATTGTTGGAAACAATTATTATATGCCAGAAGTGGATATACCTTTGCACTGGATGATACAGCATATCCGGCCTTCGGATTTGGTATTTATCTGAAAAGAAGATACGGCATAATTAATTTCGATTATGGTTTTAATTATTTAAATAATTTGGGAATGATAAATAAGATCGGAATTGCATATACTTTACCAAATGGAAATAAAAATAAAGAATCAGAAACCCGATAAATGAAAAAACATATTTTATTATATATCGTGTTATTTTCCATTGTTCTGCAAAGCAGTTGCGATTTTTTATTTGGCACACGCGAAGATATTGTTACGGATGAAATTTTTGAAGAAGGTGCAATTGATCCGGATCTTGTACAGAATGAAGTTGGTTATGTACCGATATTGCCATTTTGGAATGATTTTAATAATCCTACAGATATTTATTGCGGTTATGATGAAATGATCTATGTAATTGATGATAACGGATTAAATGTTTTAGACCAAACCGGAACAATTTATCTCACCTATTTTATTCCCGGCGCAACAGATGTTACCCAAGACAGAAGATTACACACTTATGTAACAGGCAGAGTTGATATCGATGTGGATGACGATGGTATTTTTGAAAATCTTCCTGCGGTTTATCATCTCACCGGGACTGCATCCGGCAATATTCAGGTAATTGATACGCTCATTCATCCATTTTGTGATGAAAGCAGAAATATTACCGCCTTTCGCGGAGCCGATGATGAAGAAGTTGAATTTACAGGCTTGGCAACATTAGCTGATAATACTTTATATGTAACGCGAAAAGGACCACAAAACGATCTTTCCGGAATTGCTCGTCCTGATAATACTGTTCTATTTTTTGATGAAACTAGTGAAAATATCGGTTACGCAAATGGGTTGTCTCCTACAACCGGAAATTTAAGATCTGCTTGGGATATCAGTGCTATTTCCACTTTCGCAGCACCACCACAAAGCTTATCAGGGATTTCCGCTTCACCGGAATTTATGCTTACGCTCAGCAACGAAAATGCTCCTTATAAATGTCTTTGGATTACCCAAACTTCTGATCCTGAATCCGGAATTTCTTATGGAGAAAATGCGGTGTTAACGGTATTTGATTTTACCAAAGCAGATAGATTTTTATATCAACCCGACAGATTTATCGATCCAACTGATATTTATATTGCAGCCGATTTTACAGGATATATTTTTGTTGTGGATGCAGGAACAGATTCCTTGTATCAATTTACACGTAAGGGGTACGAAGGTGTAAATCCCCCAGCAGGATCCACTTCTACAAAACAAATA
>JAYSYX010000368.1:0-7470 GCA_043727235.1 Bacteroidota bacterium | reverse complement strand
CAAAACATACTAAAAACAACTGAAGCACAGTTAATTGCACAACTTTAACACTTTATGAATTTTGTATATCCGGCATTTTTATTTGGACTTTTAGCACTCGCCATTCCGGTTATAATACACCTGTTTAATTTCAGGAGATTTAAAACAATATACTTTTCGAATGTAAAATTCCTAAAGGATATTGAAGAGGAAACCGCTACTAAAAATAAACTGAAACATCTTCTTATACTCTTTTCGAGATTATTGGCTTTAACATTTTTAGTTTTTGCATTTGCACAACCTTTTATCCCTTCGGCAAATACTCAAAACAAAACAAATAAAAGGGCAGTAAGTATCTATATTGATAATTCGTTCAGTATGGAATCATCTTATGGAGATGAACAATTGATCCAGGTGGCAAAACGCAAGGCAGAGGAAATTGTAAAGGGATTTACAATTGACGATAAATTCCAACTCCTCACAAATGATTTGGAAGCAAAACACCAGCGGCTGCTTAGCAAGGATGAGATGCTGAATATGATAACGCAGGTGAAATCAACTCCTGAGGTAAAGGAGCTGAACGAAATTTTTACCAGGCAAAGAGATATTCTAAATAGGGAAGGGGATAATATTTCTAAGATCGTTTATGAACTGAGTGACTTTCAAACAAATTCCGGACAAATGGAAAACGATACCTCCATTCAAGTGAATTTAGTGCAATTAAAAAGTAATGATAAAAGGAATGTAACAATTGATTCAGCATGGTTTCTCACTCCTGTTCAATTATTAAATCAACAATCTCAATTATGCATCAGAATAAAAAATTATGGAGAGGAGGATATTAATAATGTACCGGTCACTTTAAAATTGAACGGTGAAATTAAATCACTCACCGATGTTTCTATTCCTGTAAATGGGGAGATCACCGATACACTTGCATTTACTGTTAATGCTGATGTCTGGTATTCCGGCGAACTAAGTATAAAAGATTATCCCGTAACCTTCGATGATATTTTATATTTTACTTTTAAACCGGTAAGTAAAATTCCGGTACTTTGTATAAATGGCAGCGGACAAAATTCATTTATTCAATCACTATATGGAAATAATCAATTATTTCTATTGAATAATAATTTGGTAAATCAAATAGGTTTCAGTGAACTGGATCAATATGATTTAATTATCCTAAATGAAGTAAAAACAATTTCCGGAGGTTTGGAGCAGGCATTATCGGCACAATTGGAGCGAGGATGTAACATTTTGATTTTGCCTGCCTTGGATATGGATGTAACTACTTTCAACACATTTTTGCAAAAAAATAATGCATCAACTTATGGCTCACTTATTAAAAGCAAAAGAAACGTAACCGAGATAGATACACGCAATTCAATATTTGATAATGTATTTGAAAAGATCCCCAATAATTTGGCTTTACCTTATGCCGATCAAAGTTTTGCCATTGAATCTTTTTCGCGCACCAGCACAGATCCAATTTTAATTTTTGCTGATAATAAACCCATGTTTGCAGTTAGTGCTGTTGATAATGGAGCAATATTTTTAAGTGCTGTTCCCTTCAACAGGGAAATTACCGATCTTCCTGTGCAAGGCGGTTTATTTGTCCCTTTGATGTATAAGATCGCTCTGAATACTCAAAAAGGCGCTGAATTATTTTCAACTATTGGAGAAACAAAATGGATTGATCTAAAGGGAATTGAGTTGGATGGCGACCAAACTCTAAAAGTGAAAAGTGCTATAAATGAATTTATCCCTGAAATAAGGAAGGCCGGTAATACCACTGCAATAAATCTCAGTGCATATACTAATGAAGCGGGCATATATAATATCATTCCTGGTTCAGCTTCACTATCAGAGCAATTGTTAGCACTTAATTATGACAGGAGTGAGTCGGATCTGCGTTTTTATTCAACAGATGTGCTGAAGGAAATGTATAATGCTCCCAATTTCAATATAATGGATGATATTGAGCGCGATTTCACCAATGTGGTGGCTCAAATGAATGAAGGAATACCCTTGTGGAAATTTTGTATTATATTTGTCCTCATATTCCTAGCAGCAGAAATAGCATTAATACGTTTGCTGCCGTAGTAAATAAAAACTATGCACTTCATAATTCAGGGAGTAAAGATCATCGACCCAACCTCACCTTTTAATAAGTTAGTTAAAGATATTCGTATTGCACAAGGCCTGATAACAGAAATCGGAGATAGTTTAACCCCTTTCGAAAATGAAAAGGTGTATAATTACAAAGGTAAATGTATATCCCCCGGATGGATTGACATGCTAACAGCATTTGGTGATCCCGGGCATGAGTATAAAGAAACAATTCATACTGGAATTCAGGCAGCTTTGGCTGGAGGATTTACTTCAGTTTGTTTGATGCCCAATACTGAACCCGCATTACATTCCAAATCAGAAATTGAATACGTGATTAATAAGGCATCTACAGAACTTGCGAATATCTATCCCTATGGTGCCATAACAAAAAACCGGGAAGGAAAAGATTTAACAGAGATTTACGACATGCATCATGCAGGTGCAGTTGCTTTTACAGATGCAGATTATGCAATTCGTGATGCAGGAATTCTTTTGCGAAGTTTGTTATATGTTAAACCCTTTAACGGAGTTATCATTAATATTCCAAGTGATCATAAAATTGTAGGCAATGCAAATGTGAATGAAGGAAATATGAGTGTCCAGTTGGGGATGTACGGAATTCCTGAAGTATTGGAGGAACTCATGGTGATACGGGATATTAAATTGGCGGAATACACTAATTCAAAAATACATATAGGAATAATTTCTTCCGCCACTTCAATACCACATATTCGCGAAGCAAAAAATAAAGGAATTCAGATCACTGCAGGAGTGAGCGCATACCAATTATATTTCGATGAAAATGAATTACACGATTATAATACACATTTTAAAGTAAATCCTCCTTTGCGGACAAAACACGATATAGAACAATTAAAACAAGCAGTTGCAGATGGAACTATTGATGTAATTTGCAGTTTTCATTTACCACATGAAAGTGATGTGAAAGATGTGGAGTTTGAGTATGCAGCCTTTGGTATGGGAGGTATGGAGGCATGTTTTGGAGCAGCTAATCTAATGATGCAGAAAAGAATTTCTACGGAAGAATTGATCAATAAGATGGCAATTAATCCAAGGAATATTTTAAGTTTGGAAATTCCCTCCATAAAAGAAAAAAACAAAGCAGAACTTACCATATTTGACGATGAAGTGGAATGGAATTTTGAAAGATCAGATATCAGATCCCGCTCATTAAATTCCGGATTTATCGGAAGACACATGAAGGGAAGAGCAATTGCTGTTATAAATAAAAATAAAATTAACATACTGTAAAATGGAAGTGCAGGCCGGAGAAAACCAGGTAGTGAATTCGCGCAAACCAATTATCGTGCGCAATGCAATTTTATTTGTTATGTTATTGATAGGAATTATGTTAGGGACGCATTTTGCCGGTGATTCCATTTCAATAACAGTTACACAAATTGCATTAATAGAGTATGTATTACTGTTATTCGCAGTATTATTTACGCAACTAGAAGTGCGGGCTAAAATATTTAATGGCATCATGCCGTTCAACCGCGCCTTCAACACAGGTGTAATTTTTGTATTAATTGTATTGGCCATTTTTTCCACTTTCACGCTCCTGTTTTATATGTTCATTGCGCCTGAAATTTTAAGTGAAATGATAATAATAGCCGAAAACTCTTTAAAAAGTCAGGGATATGAAGGCCAGGATCTGAAGGATAGAATGACCTTTACTAAAAGAATTTTCACGCCCTTCGGAATGTTTTTGATTTCGGTGATAGGATATTTATTTTTCGGTTTGATCATGTCATTGATAGCTTCTATATTCACACAACGAACCAACTAAATGCAGATATCTGTAATTATACCTTTATTGAATGAAGAGGAAAGCCTTCCGGAATTAACCGCGTGGATAGAACGGGTGATGCAGGAACACAACTATTCTTACGAACTGATATTTATTGATGACGGAAGCAGAGATAATTCATGGAATGTCATTACAAAGTTGCAGGAAAAATATTCCTTCGTTAAAGGAATTAAATTCCGCAGAAATTATGGTAAATCAGCTGCCTTAAATGAAGGTTTTGCAATTGCGGAGGGAGATGTAGTAATTACCATGGATGCTGATTTACAGGATATCCCTGACGAAATCCCCGCACTCTATAAAATGATAGCTGAGGAGAAGTATGATCTTGTGAGTGGATGGAAAAAAAGACGACACGATCCTGTTTCTAAAACAATTCCATCTAAATTCTTCAATTGGACCACAGCTCAAATAACCGGAATTAAACTGCATGATTTTAATTGTGGATTGAAGGCTTATAAAAATGAACTTGTAAAAAGTATAGAAGTTTATGGGGAAATGCACAGGTATATTCCACAAATTGCTAAAACTGCAGGATTTTATAAAATAGGGGAGAAGATAGTAGAACACCGGGCAAGAAAATACGGTACATCAAAATTTGGATGGGAAAGATTCATGAAAGGATTTTTAGACCTCACATCCATTATGTTTGTTTCAAAGTTTGGTAAAAAACCAATGCATCTTTTTGGTACCATGGGGTTTTTATCTTTTTTGCTGGGAGGAATAATAACCATCTGGTTGATAATTGATAAGGTCATGAAAATGAATTCAGGTGAAAAATTCAGACAAGTAACCGATCAACCTTTATTCTATATTGCTCTGGTTGCAATTATTGTTGGCGTTCAATTATTTGTTGCCGGATTTTTAGGCGAACTCATTTCACGTAACTCACCAAACAGAAATGATTACCAGGTGGACAAAAGAGTGGGAATAAAATGAAAATTGTTCTACTCGGAACAGCCTGGCCTTATCGTGGTGGCCTTGCATCCTTCAATGAACGCTTAATAAAACAATTTTCCGATGAAGGTCATGAAACTCAGATCATCACCTTTACTTTGCAATATCCTTCCCTATTATTTCCAGGTAAAACACAATACTCCGGTTCTCCGGCACCGTTGGATATTAAGATCAGCAGGCAAGTAAATTCCATTAACCCTTTCAACTGGCGAAAGGTTGGAAATGAAATTAATAGTATTGCCCCTGATATACTTATCATTAAATATTGGATGCCTTTTATGGCACCTTGTTTTGGAACTATCGCAGCCATCGTTAAAAAAAATAAAAAAACGAAAATTGTTTGTATTGCCGATAATATAATTCCCCATGAACAAAAGATTTACGATCGTTCTTTTACGCGATATTTCATAAAAAATATTGATGCATTTGTAGTGATGAGCGACAGGGTATTGAGAGACCTTGCACAATTTAACCGAAGCAAATTAAGGGCAAAAAATCCGCATCCGCTTTTTGATAACTTCGGAGAAAAACTCACTAAAGAAATTGCATGTTCTAAATTGGGCCTTGATCACAATAAAAACTTCATCTTGTTTTTTGGATTTATTCGCGCCTATAAGGGTCTCGATCTTTTGCTAAAAGCCTTTGCCGATCCCCGTCTTAAAGAACTAGGAATAGAATTGATAATTGCCGGTGAATATTATGAGGATGAAAAACCATACAAACAATTGATAAATGAACTTCAAATAACAAACCGCGTTCATGCCTTTCCAAAATTTATTGATGATGAAGAAGTTAAAAATTATTTTTGCTCAGCTGATCTCGTTGTACAACCCTATAAACATGCTACACAAAGCGGAGTTACACAAATTGCATATCATTTTGAAGTGCCCATGCTGGTAACAAACGTGGGTGGACTCAGTGAATTAATTCCGGATAAAAAGGTAGGTTATGTGGTTGATGTTGATGTAAATAAAATTGCAGATGCCATCTTTGATTTTTATTCTGCAAATAGAAAGAATTTTTTCATTACAAATTTAGTGGAGGAAAAAAAACGTTTTGGGTGGGACAAAATGGTTAAGACCATTATAGATGTGGCTGGCTGATCTCATTATTTTCGAATTACCTTTCGCATAAGGTAATATAAAGGTAAACCTCCGATAAAAATTAAAAATCCATAAAATGCCGTGGTACTATCATCTATAATTGTGTTATATGTCACAAATAAAAGTGTGACAATAAAAAGTAAAGGAACTATAGGAAATAATTTCATTTTGAAATCGCTGTAATCTTTTTCTGATTTTCTGCGTAAAATAAAAATTGCAGCGGCAGCACTTGCAAGACTTATACTATCGATAAATAAAACATAGTTTACAATATTCTCAAAACTTCCAAGTAGAAACACCGAGGTTATCATAACGCTGATAAAAAAGGTCAAGCCGAATTCCTGTACTTGAGTTTTTATATTTACTTTTTTGAATATGGGAGGAAGAATTTTGTCCTCAGCCATAGCATAATATACTCTTGGGTTGCTCATTACCGAAGTATTTAAAAATCCCAAAACAGATGTAAATAACACAATGGAAATTATAGTTCCGCCAATAGGACCAAGAAAAGCCTGAGCTAGGTCTTTTGCGATTAAAGGCGAGTTTTGCATTTGTTCAAATCCCAAAACTTTAACATAGGCAAAATTCAGCAGAAGATATAAAAATATAACAATACCCATTCCGATAAATATGGCTCTCGGAATACTGCGTTTTGCATTTTCCACATCAGCTCCGAAATTTACTGTTTGCTGATACCCGCCATAAGTAAAAAATATGGAAATAAGACTTATTCCAAATGCCTGTATATAATTTATTTCACCAATGGAATTTTGCATTGTAGTTTCTTCAGCATGTTTTCCAAAAATGGCAAAACAAAAAACAAGTATCATTGTTATCTTAAGCACACTCAAAATATTTTGTGTTCTTGCACCCATTTTTATTCCTGCAAAATTTATTGCGAAAAGCAAAGAAATAGTACTCACCGCAATTATTTTAATTATCAAACCGGGATCTGATGCATTGGGAAAAAGTACAGGAGTGATATATTCCGCTCCAATAATTGCAACCCCTGCGCTGCTTCCTGCATTAATTATTACCTGACTCCAATTCAGCATGAATGCATAGGCCGGATTGTAAGCGTAAGAAAATATTTTATAATATCCTCCGGCAGCCGGTAATCGTGCTCCAATTTCAGCAAAGGTGAGAGCACCACAAATAGAAATAATTCCTCCAAAAATCCAGACTGCAAAAAATATTAATTCATTTCCCGATTTCTCTGCCACCAAAGCAGGCGTTCTGAATATCCCAACTCCAATCACCAAACTCACCACTATCATGGTAAGGTCGAATTGTTTAAGTTTGGGTTGAATGGACATGGAAGTAAATGTAAGGAGAAATGGAGAAAAGGAGTGAAAGAATGAAGGAATGAATGAATGAAAAGTGAAGGAATGAAGGAAAAGTTTAGTTAAAAAATTATGAAAGGTGATTAATAATATAGGAGCAATGAGAGTGGTCTCATTAGCATTTATCGGTTGTTGAAAATTTATC
>JAYSYX010000367.1:0-2940 GCA_043727235.1 Bacteroidota bacterium | reverse complement strand
AAATGCCCTCAATTCGCTAATTTTGGCGCATGGAATATTCGATAGACCGGATAAGGGAAATAGAGAAAAAATGGAATAAAAAGTGGGAGGAAACCCAATTATATAAGGTTTTTGAGGACACAACGCGACCGAAATATTACGTGTTGGATATGTTTCCATACCCGAGTGGAAGCGGTTTGCATGTTGGGCATCCATTGGGATATGTTGCGAGTGATATTGTTTCGCGATATAAAAGATTGAAGGGATTTAACGTTTTGCATCCCATGGGTTTTGATGCTTTTGGTTTGCCGGCTGAGCAATATGCGATAGAAACAGGTCAGCACCCTGCAATTACCACAGAAAAAAATATTAATTATTTCAGAGAGCAATTAATGCGCATGGGTTTCAGTTACGATTGGAGCCGTGAAGTGAAAACGAGTGATCCTAAATTTTATAAATGGACGCAATGGATATTTATGCAATTATTTAAATGCTGGTATAATCCATTTAATGATAAAGCAGAATATATTGACTCACTTATTTCGATTTTAAAAACAGAAGGCAGTAAAAAATTATTTGAACTCGATAAATGTGAAAAAAATATTGCTGCGGAAGATTGGAATAAATATTCGGAAGAAGAACAACAGCAATTTTTAATGCAATTCCGGTTAGCCTATTTGGACCATGCAGAAGTGTGGTGGTGCGAAATTTTAGGAACTGTTTTAGCAAATGATGAAGTAAAAGATGGCGTAAGTGAACGCGGTGGCCATCCGGTTGAAAAAATAAAAATGCGTCAGTGGTTTCTGCGCATCACCAATTTTGCAGAAAGATTATTGGATGGATTGGAACGTGTTGATTTTAGCGACAGCATGAAAGAAGTGCAGCGCAATTGGATTGGAAAAAGTGAAGGTGCACTGGTTAATTTTTCTATTGCGAAAACATCCTCATCCCCCCTGCCCCCTTTAAAGGGGGATGACTCCGAGTTGAGGGATGACCTAATCCAAATATTTACCACTCGTCCCGATACCATTTTCGGTGCAACTTTTATGGTATTGGCACCGGAACATGAATTGGTGTCAAAAATTACAACTTCAGATAAAAAAATTGAAGTAGAAGAATATATTAAATACGTAAAAAGCAGAAGTGAACGCGACAGAATAAGTGAGGTGAAAAAAGTAACGGGACAATTTACAGGAGCCTATGCAATAAATCCTTTTACAGAAAAAAATATACCAATTTACATAGCAGAATATGTGTTAGCGGGATATGGAACGGGCGCAATTATGGCTGTTCCGAGTAATGATGACAGAGATCGTGCGTTTGCGGAGAAATTCGAATTGGACATAATTGAAGTTGTTGATCAATCGGATTATCCGAATGTAAGCAGGGAAGATAAAATAGGTAAATTAATTAATTCGGATCTGTTAAATGGTCTGGAAGTTAAGGATGCAATAAAAACGATTTTAGATGCTATAGAAAAAAAGGGAATTGGCAAAAGGAAAATTAATTTCCGCATGCGCGATGCGGGATATTCCCGTCAGCGATATTGGGGTGAACCATTTCCGGTATATTATAAAAATGAAATTCCATATTTATTATCAGAAAAAGATTTGCCCGTAATACTTCCCGAAGTGGAAACCTATAAACCGAGTGGTGCCGGAAAATCACCTTTATCTTCGCTTAAAGAATGGGTGAATTTACCGGATAATACAACACGTGAAACCGACACTATGCCCGGTTATGCAGGCTCGAGTTGGTATTTTTATCGGTACATGGATGTGGATAATGAAAATGAATTTGCGTCAAAAGAGAAATTAAATTATTGGAAGGATGTTGATTTTTATATAGGTGGAACGGAGCACGCTGTAGGCCATTTATTATATTCCAGAATGTGGAATAAATTTTTGTTTGATCTTGGGTTAGTGCCGATAGATGAGCCTTATAAAAAATTAGTGAATCAGGGGATGATACAAGGTTTTTCAAAAATTGTTTATCGTGTAAGTGGGACTAATTTATTTGTAACAAAATCAGAAAAAGATAATTACGAAGTAACAGAATTACGAGTAGATACGAAATTAGTGGTTGGTGATGTTTTGGATATAGAAGGATTTAAAAAATGGAGAAGCGATTTTGCAAATGCTGAATTTATATTAGAAGGCGGCAAATTTTATTGTGGAATTGAATTGGAAAAAATGTCCAAATCGAAACACAATGTAGTAAATCCCGATGAAGTTATTGACGAATACGGAGCAGATTGTTTTCGGGTTTATGAAATGTTTTTAGGTCCTCTCGATGCAGGTAAACCCTGGGATACCAAAGGCATAACCGGTGTTTACGGATTTTTGCGAAAATTGTGGCGCTTATTTATTGATGAGAATGGCAATGTAAAAGTTACAGATGAAAAGGCCACAAATGAAGAATTAAAAATATTGCATAAAACAATCAAAAAGGCAGGGGAAGATATTGAAAGGTTAGGATTTAATACCGCAGTTAGTGCATTTATGATATGTGTGAACGAATTGGGAACGTTAAAGTGTTATAAAAAGGAGGTGCTGGAGAAGGTATTGATATTAGTTGCTCCTTTTGCTCCGTTTATTGCTGAGGAATTATGGGAAAAAATTGGAAACATCGGAAGTATTCACGCTGCAACCTGGCCGGTTTTTGAAAATAGCTTTCTGTTAGAAAACTCCTTTAATTATCCTGTTTCTATAAACGGAAAAGCGAGAGCAAACGTGGAATTACCATTAGATATGCCAACAGAAGAAATAGAAAGAACTGTTTTAGCGTTGGAATCTGTAATTAAATGGACCGAAGGTAAAACACCTAAAAAAGTGATAATAGTGAAGGGGAAGATCGTAAATGTTGTGGTATGAAAATGCAGTGGCCACGAAGGCACAAAGACACGAAGGTATCACAAAGAATACTTAGTGAATTCTTCGTGTCTTTGTGCCTTCGTGGCAA
>JAYSYX010000366.1:0-2954 GCA_043727235.1 Bacteroidota bacterium | reverse complement strand
ACTTATATTTGCACCCATTAAAATAAGCTTAATCAGTATGAACATAAATTCACAACCTGACGTCTCAAGTGAATATTTATTCACCTAGAAAAATATTCGTCACTGCATTGAAGATGAATTTTAAATTACTTAAATACATACGGGATGGGCATGAGAGAAGTGTTCGAACAAAAACGAACATTATTTATTCGTTTCTATTTAAATCCGGCAGCATTCTTTGCAGTCTTCTCACGATTCCCATCCTTCTTGGCTATTTAAATCCAACCCGGTTTGGAATTTGGTTAACGGTCAGTTCAATAGTGACCTGGATTGGCCTTTTAGACATAGGTCTGGGAAATGGGTTAAGAAATAAATTAGCGGAAGTATTAGCAATAGGTGATATAGACCAGGCAAAGAGCTATGTCAGCACAGCTTACGCGGCCATCGCAGCGATTGTAGTAGTTATTATGATTTTGTTTTTTGGAATTAACTCGTTTTTGAGCTGGTCAACCATTTTAAACACGACACCTGGTTTTGAGAATGAACTATCAATGCTAGTAAGCTTCATGGTGGTTTTTTTTTCACTTAAATTTGTTACATCGCTCATTAATACAATTCTAACTGCAACTCAGAACATGGGGGCTAGCAGTAGTATTGATTTTATTATAAGTCTAGTTTCGCTGTTGGAGGTTGCTTTGCTATCAAAAACTGCCTATAATTCCTTGCTTATCACAGGAATAATCCTGAGTTTTACGAATTTTTTTATTCCCCTGATTGCATCCATTTGGTTTTTTAAAACAAAATATAAAAACTTAGCTCCTTCATTCGATCTCGTAAATCTAAGTCACCTAAAAGATTTGTCTTCAGTGGGGATTCAATTTTTTTTTATTCAGATTGCTGTAGTCATAATATTTTCAACCGGTAATATTATAATTATTCAACTATTGAACGCTGAAGAGGTTACAAAATACAATATCGTGTTTAAATATTTTAGTATTGTCCCCATTGGTTTTGCCATCATAATAACCCCGTTTTGGTCAGCATTCACCGAAGCATATCAGAAGAATGATATTTTGTGGATAAGGAGTAGTACTGAAAAATTAATCAAACTTTGGGTTTTGATAACTATCGGTGTTATTGGAATGGTATTTATTTCTGATTCTGTTTATCTGCATTGGATAGGTAAAGACCTTGGAATACCGATTTCATTATCTGCGGGATTAGGTGTGTTTGTAGTGATCAGTACCTGGAATAACATCTATGTATATTTTATTAATGGAATCGGAAAAATCAGGCTTCAGCTTTATCTATCAAGTTCCGTTGCACTTCTAAATATTCCCCTCTCGATATACTTAGTAAAACAGCTGGGAACACTTGGTGTCGTATTTTCATCAATTGTCTGTTTAATTCCTGCAGCTATTATGATGCCCATCCAATATAAAAAGCTAATCGAAAAGAAGGCAAAAGGCTTGTATAATATATGATTAAAGAGAAAAAAGTCATTTTGGCTACAGGTGCCAATGGGGCTCTGGGTTCAGAGCTAAAGCTTATGGCGCCTGGGAATGTAAAATTTGTGGGCACTTCAACATCCAGTGATGCTGATTTACACTTAGATGTTACAAATTTTGCAGAAGTTAAGGAACGTCTTGTACACCATCAGCCTGACATAATTTTTCATTTAGCGGCAATAGTTCCCATTCCCATAATTGAGAAGGACCCCGACAGGGCATTTATTGTGAATGTTCTGGGATTAAATAACGTGCTTAGGGCTGTAGAGGAATACAACCCTGACTGCAAGGTGGTGGTAATGTCTTCAAGCGAAGTCTATGGAAATGGTTCAGGAGGAAAAAAATTTCTGGAAACAGATAATTTTGACCATAATAATTTTTATGCTTTTACAAAAGTCTCTCAGGAAGAACTGGCATTATTATATTTAAAGAGAGGACTAAAAATAAAAATCGCGAGGATATTTAACTATTCCTCCATTTACAAAAAACCAATTTACAGCCTTGAGTCCTTCGCCAATCAAATCGTCACGCTTATTAACGAAAACAAAGAGCCCTCCATCAAAGTGGGAAATCTTCAACCAGAAAGAGATTTTTTACAAGGGGCAGACGTAGCCACAGCACTTTATTTTATCGGGTTATCCAACGGCCTTGATGTTACTTATAATATTAGCCGGGGAAGTGTAATACCCATGTTCAGTTTATTAGAAAAAATGATAAATGCTTTTGGAAAAGAAATAAATGTTGTGACGGACGATTCTAAATTCAGACGGATAGATAATATGTATGTTTGTGGAGACAACACAAGGTTAATCAACTTAGGGTGGATGCCAAAATATAGCATTGACGAAATGATACTTACCCTCGTAAATCATTATAAGCGGAAAGTTTCAATATGAAAATCGCCTGTTTAGTAGGGAATCTTGGAACGTTTGGAGGAACCCAAAAGCAGTTTCTCCGCATTGCTGAAAATTTATTTTTAAAAGGCTATTACGTTGAGATCTTTACCGGAAAATTAAATACGGACTGTGCCCTTGGGGTGGACAAGATTCTAAAAATAAATGAAGTAACCTGTGCCGAAAAATCGCCAACGAAATATGTCTTGGAATTTCTAGCCTTAACTAAAGAGCGCCTCCGTAATTTCGACTGGCTGTTAGTCGGCGATGGTGACCTCATAAATATTAAATATTATTTTCCGGAATCTAAAGTCTGCTGGATCTGCAACGATGCACCTTATTCGCATAAAGCATTTGTATATGGCAATGGATATAAATTTAAAATCAAACATTTAATCAGATCTCTATTATATTCTTTGCGACGGCACAAGGAAATTAAAAGCCTTGATAAAATCATTGTACTGGATTCAAAAATGCAATTAGCCGTTCGAAAACTTTACAACAAGCAATCGGAGGTAATCAGATCTGGAATCGATTTAGTGGACATTAATATGCACGAAAATGACTCCGGAAC
>JAYSYX010000365.1:0-2957 GCA_043727235.1 Bacteroidota bacterium | reverse complement strand
TTAGATAACTGCTTTAATTTGTCATGCAATTAAAAAATAATATTTTAAATAAGGTTTTATACTCCATTAGATTTATAAAAATTAATGATTATTAGTTTACTACACTTGCTCTGTTATTATAAATACATTAGTTCCTAAACTCGTATTTACAAAACTTTTAATACATATTTCTTGCGCTTCGGGACTGTAATCTTATTTTTGCTTCAACTAAAAACCATTTATGAAAAAGAACTTTCCTGGACTTTTTGTCCTAATCCTTTTAACCGGATCTGCAATTACATTGCTAACATCTTCTGACCTTGTAAGAAATGGCAAATATTACAGCGACAGCGATATTGAAAACCTTAAAAAAGAATGGTTGGCAGAAATCACCAATGAAAAGGTAATTGAACCGATCACTCCTTATGTTGCTGCGCCTGCTTTATCCCGTGATGCTTGTACACCAATAATTCTTGAGGCAAAGAAATCGAAGGGTGTAACCTACCAACAGATTGCAGATGCAGTTGGAAGAAGCGAAACTTGGACCACATCTGTCATCTATGGAGAAAACACAATGGATGCAACTGAAGCAAAAAAAATAACTGATTATTTGGGCTTAAGCGCCGATGTTATGAATGCTCTTCAAACTTATGCTTATCGAGGCGATAGCCAGGAAATGCCACCTACTGATCCACTTATCTATCGATTTTATGAAATAAATTTGATATATGGAGAAACCATGCGCGCCATCATTCACGAAAAATTCGGAGAAGGTATCATGAGTGCCATCGATTACAATATGAATATCGAAAAGATCCCAAATCCAAACGGTGAAAGAATCCGCGTAACAATGGAAGGAAAATACCTGCAATATAAAAAGTGGTAAGGGGATGTAGGACATAGGAAATAGGACAGAGGAAATAGGACATAGGAAATAGGACACGGCCACAGGAAATGTAAGGTGGGATTTGGTAAAATTTCGCAAGAAATTTGAACTCCTCTCTCCTCTCTCCTCCTACGCTTCAAAACTAGTTCCGCAACCACAGGTTTTACTTGCATTCGGATTATTGAAGGAGAATCCTCTGTTGTTTAACCCTGTAACAAAATCTATTTCCATTCCGGCCAGATACATACCGTGTGTTTTTTCCATAATGATGGAAATATCTCCTACCATATATAAGTTGTCGTTTTCCTTTTGGGTGTCAAATCCTAAAATATAAGACAATCCGCTGCATCCTCCTCCCTTAACCCCGACACGCAAACCGTACTCAGCAGGTATATTTTTTTCGCTGATGATACTCTTTATCTCCTTAACGGCATTTTCCGTTAAGCTGACAGGCGATTCTATTAATACTTCCATAGTTTTCTTATTTGGATACAAAAATAATAAACAATGGAGTTTAACTAAAGTTTCCTAAAACAATAGCAATATCAAATTTTACGCAATTGTCGCATGGATCAATGTCTTTAAATTTAGCCTGTAACAATTCTAATTATTTGGAAATGAATGGGTTACAAATTTGATTCTGATTGTAATGACGCTTCAGAAGCTGTTAATTCTGGTAGGACAGAAGTTTGTAATGTAATGATACTGCCATTGCTGTTAAACCTGTTGGCACCGAAGTTTACAACTTCTCCAACCTTGTAGGGGGTGACATTATTATACTAAGCATCGGCTAAACACGAATCAAATCCGCCGCGGCGGTTTACATTATAACCTATCCCACTATATCGATGATGTTCTGGATTTCGAAATATTTACAAGAGGACAAGCGCAAGAATTTTACCACGATTATTATCCCAATATAAAAATTTAACTGCATATTTCACTTTCCATCAAAGCTAATGGCCATTATTTGAAATTCTCAAAACCCTTCCTCTGTCAGTTTTTCAACCACTCTGCAATTTTATACGCAACTTCACGTTTAAGGTCATTAACTCCTTTTTTAAAATATAAAAGAAATTTCCCGTTTAAACTTGGATTTAATTTTCTTAATTTTAATTTTGCAACCCTCCCAAAAAAGTAACAATGGATTTAATTTGGCAAATCACCGGATACATTATTCCCGCATTGGTAGTGTTTTTTACTACCTATATCGTATTAAGGGCCTTTCTCGACCGTGAAAAACAAATGCGTTTGATGGAGTACCGTCAGGCACACCTTCGTGAGGCACTACCTGTCAGATTGCAGGCATACGAAAGGCTTACGCTTTTTTTAGAGCGTATTTCCCTCAATAATTTATTGCCAAGAGTGCGCAAACAGGAAATGCATGTAGCAGAATTCAGAACTGCGCTCATTAATAATATCCGTATGGAGTATGAACATAATTTGAGTCAGCAGGTATATGTTTCAGCTGATGCCTGGGCTATGATAAGGGCATCAAAGGAGGAGACTATCAGTGTTATCAATCGCAATTCCATGGAATTGCCTCCTGAATTACCCGGAATTGAATTACACAAAAAAATTATAGCAGAGCTGGCCGACAGTGAAGATGATGCGATCACGATGAAGGTATTACTTCAATTAAAGAAGGAAGTAATGTTGTTATACGGAAAATAAACCGTTGAATTCCCTTAAAATTGAATTTTATCACACACTTTTACCTATAAAACGAATCCTCATTGTGAAATTGTTTAACTCTGTTCCCGATCTTTTTTCTATTTCTGCAGGGCAGATTTCATCACATAAGGTTATATTCAACTTTTGTAAACGCAACATTATCTATTTGTTATGTTGTTGTTTTACACTTTCTTCCTGTAGTTATTATTATTCCGATACCGGTTATGAGGCTAAACAGTTGCGGGTTTTGGAAAATGCGGAAACGGATTCTGCGGTACTTTCCATAATTGAACCTTATAAATCTGCCATCGACGGAGAGATGAATTTGATCATCGGTGAAATGGGTGTAGAACTAAAAAGAGCAAAACCGGAATCAACATTAGGAAATTTTATATGTGATGTAATTTTAACAGAGGGG
>JAYSYX010000364.1:0-7534 GCA_043727235.1 Bacteroidota bacterium | reverse complement strand
TATTTCGACTTCAGAAAAAACATCATTGCAATAACACGGAAGATCTGATCATTTTAAGAGATCAGCTCAAAGAAAAATTAAATATTTTCAGCAATAGTGAGGAAGAAATAGAAAAACTTAAAAAGGAGCAAAATAAATTATTGGTTCAAACCACACTCGCGGCAAAAATATTATCTGAAAAACGTGTTGCCGTTTTTAATACGCTCGAACAATCGGTTTCGAAACTGCTTACGGAAGTTGGCATGAAAGACGCGGTATTAAACGTTAAACACGAATTTGATACTAAAAAATACTTAGCCGAAAATGGGGCTGATCATATTCAATATTTATTCAGCGCAAATAAAGGTTCTGCATTGCAGGATATTAAAAAGGTTGCCAGCGGCGGAGAATTATCGCGGTTAATGTTGTGTATTAAGTCGTTATTGGCCAAAAGTGTTGCATTGCCCACATTAATATTTGATGAAATTGATACAGGTGTTTCCGGAGAGATAGCAAATAAAGTTGGAAATATATTGGTTAAATTATCAGCCAATCATCAATTAATTGCAATCACACATCTACCTCAAATTGCATCAAAGGGACAACATCATTTATTTGTCTACAAAGTAACAAATGCCAAAACCACAAACACTAAATTAAAGATATTAAATACCGATGATCGTCTTACGGAAATAGCCAAAATGTTAAGCGGCGAAAAACCAACAAAGGCAGCATTGGAGAATGCGAGGGAGTTGCTAGGTTTCTGACATATAATAGATTAACTGTATCGATCACTACATTATTTCAGTTCTGAGTTCTGTATTTTGAGTTCACGGTTAGCAAAAGTTTACATGGTTTCCAAAAGTTTCAGGGTTGCGATCCGATTATTATTTTCTATTTTTTGATTATTATTTATTATTCCTCATGGTCCAATACGAAGGAATATCTTCCAATGTTACAAACTGCCCACTGCCCACTGTTTACTGTTGACTTTTTTTCATGGTTTCAAAAAGTTTCAGGGCTGTGATCCGATTATTATTTTTTATTTTTTATTGTTATTTATTTATTCATCCCGGTCCAATACGAAGGAATATTTTCCAATGTTACAAACTGCCCACTGCCTACTGTTGACTGTCGACTTTTTTCTTCCATTGCAAAAGTTTCAGGGTTGAGTTCCGATTATTATTTTTTGATTGTTATTTATTATTGCCACGGGTTTGTCACCAGAAGCTCTCATTCCCGGCATCTGAGGCTCTCGCTCCTGGCGCGGGTCTCAGTAATGGTAATCACAAAAACATCAAACCATCTGAGGATCTCAGTATCGGTAATTCCCAAAAAAAAATTGCTCAATAAATCAATAATTGACCTATCGAGCAATTTAATTGTATTTATTTAGTCTACAATCAGATTTATTCCTGCAGCATTATCTTCAATAATAAATTGCAAAGTATAAACTCCTTTGCTTAATTCTTTTCTTTCAATTTCAAAAGAGTAAAATCCTGCTGATAATTTTTCTTTATTTATCTGCCGTACAATTTTTCCTGTAATATCAACTAATTCAATTGTAACTTCCATTGCTTCAGTCAAGCTGAACTGTATAGTTGTGGAAATATTAAATGGATTCGGATAAACATTAAATCCGGTTAATCCCAATATTTCCTCGAGACTACTTTGTGCTGTGGTAAATTCTTCGGTAGCACTGAAATCTGTTTCAACCAAAGGTGATGTTACACAGGTATTGCTGACAGCCCATTCATATAAAGTATTTGGTATAAGTCCGATTAATTCAACTGTTGGAACAGTTGTGGTAATTGTAAGCCAATCAGGTTCAGAAACCGGTTTGTATTGAACGGTATATCCATCAGCGCAATTTGCAGCATCCCATTCAAGTGTTGCAGTTGTTGAACTAACTGTTACATTATTTAATGCAGAAGGTATTTCACAACTAATTGTGATATCAGTGCCATTATCTGTTCCCAAAACTGATGGTGATGAAGATACAACTCGCATCCTATATCCGGTTCCTTCATCAGAAGTAGCCGGAATTGTGCAGGAAATTACGCCGGTTAATGCGATTGAAGTAATAGAACCAATTGCAACAGGAGAAGAAAAACTTCCTGAAGCATCACTTAACTGAGTTGTAAATATATTGCCGGGCATAAATATTCCTGTTACGGAATAAGAAATATTCAGATCTTCATCAGGACAATATTCCGATTCTATTACATCAATTGAAATAGTTGGTGTAACAAATTCGTAAAGATCGCTATGCCAAATTCCCCTGCCATAAGTAGCAGCATACAATTTATTGTTTGTATAATTAATTTCGAGTTCATGTATCATTACATTTGGCAAACCTGTCATGTAGGGCTCCCAATCAGCATCAAGATCATCTTTTGTAAATACACCTAAATCTGTCCCAATATATAATCTGTTATCAGTGCTTGTATTTTCATATACAATTGCACTTACGGGAACATTTGGTAGTGTTCCTGAAATATTTGTCCATGTTGCTCCGGCATTTTCAGAATAATAAACTTTATTTCCATCATCATATCCGCTTAAGGCAATCCAGACATGCTGTGGATTCTCATCGCTTACTCCAATATAATTAAATCCGATTCCCGAGGTAGGCAATCCCGCGGTAATATTGGTCCATGAATCACCTGCATCATCTGAAACTTTTAATGTTTGCAGAGCACATGCATATATATAATTATTATCAGCGGGTGAAACTGCAATCGCAAAAACTTCACTACCTAAGTTTGAAGGTTTGTTCGACCAGGTGGTTCCTCCATTCGTTGATTTTTGTATTCCACCAGAACCATTTCCATAATACATAACAAGATGATTTATTGGATCCATCACATAAGGCGTTATCCAAGCTCCACCGTCAACAGGAAGATAGGTCCAGCTATCACCACCATCAGTTGACCTGTTTACATATCCATATTGATAGGAAGCATAAATACGATCTGAATCGGTATAGTCAATAATTACTTCCATTCCATCACCACCCTGCACTCTTTCCCAACTATCACCATCCCAAAGATTACAACCATTGTCCTGCCAACCACTGAGCACAATTTCAGGGTTAGTATAAGAGGTGGAAATTCTGTAAGGTTGTGCAATTCTTAATCCCTCCGAAAGATCTGTCCAGGTTTGACCTTTATCAATTGATTTAAATATACCTCCATCATTTCCGGCATAAACAATTAATTCATCCAAAGGATCACATAAAAGTACTTTTTGATCAGCATGCACATAATTAGATGCAGGCCATGCATCCCATGCTGATTTTTTTTGCCAGGTATTTGCTCCATTTGTAGATCGGGCAATATCCAAGCCACCGGTAAATAACAAATCAGCATTTACATCAGAAACCTCTAGAACATTATCATAATAACCGTAATAAGAATTCACTCCCGCCGGAGAAGCTCCGTTGGAAAAAGAAACTCCTGCATTTTCACTAATAAATATTTCCGCTGAAACCGCAAAAACAAATATCATATCAGGATCGGCTGCAGTGGTTTCAATCGACATACGATCGTCATATTCTGCAAGATCATTTTGAAGCAGGGTCCAGGAAACTCCGGCATCATTAGAAATTATTACATCTCTGTCGCCAACTGCATAAATTGTATTTGGATCAACCGTATTAAAAGCAAAATCATAACAATGCGTTTCATCCACTAATGTCCACGTATCACCTCCATTATCAGTCCTGTAAATTCCTTCCCTTGTTGCAGCTATCAAAACATTTGTATTTTCAGGGTGAATTATAATACGCTGAACAACCGCGAGTTGATCCTGTAAATAACTTAAACCCGTTGGGTTCCATGTAAAACCACCATCCGTTGATTTTAAAACGCCTGCACTATATACTCCTCCCCAAAAATCATTATCAGCTTGCCAGGTTATTTCGTAGGCATATCCGTCACCGGTTGCTACATAAATTATATCTGTATTGGCAGGATCAACAGCTACATCAGCAATGCTTGTAACCGGTAATTGATCGGTAAGCGGCAACCAGCTTCCACCGCCATCCGGTGATTTCCAAAGTCCGCCACCCGCAGTTCCGGCATATAAAACATTGTGATCCACGGGATCAAAATAAAGGCAATTCATTCTGCCCACTCCTCCCCCATTACCCGGAACTTCTGCCGATCCAACAGGTTCCCAGTTTGCAGCCCGTGTTCCGGCATTATACATATCCGGATGTGTACTTTTATACCGCTCCAATTCTCTGTAGGGAGTATAAGGATCAGGAAAATTCCCGTTTGCATCAACTCTGGTGCTCATCATATAATCCCAGCGCATGAATTTTGTGCGAAGATTATCCGCCTGCATATCCAGACCCAATAAACCAGATTCCAGATCCAAATTATTGAGATGTTCCAGGTATTCTGCCCGAACCTCGAAGTAATTGGGCGAGCCATCCATTACAGGCCATGGCTGTTTTCCGGGGTGATTGATCTGCGCTGATAGTGTGGTTGAAATGGAAATTGTGAGGAGTAAAGAGTAGAAATATTTCATGTTATGGTCAAAATTTATATAAAATTAAGCATAGTTGCCCAAAGGAAAAAATCAATCAAAAAAAGTGACAAAAAAACGGCAATTCCGCCCTTTTGCCGGTTTTTTTAAGATGATCGGATACGCAATGCATTTCACTAATTTAATGTTTAACAAAATTTAGTAGAAATATAGGTGTCTGACAAATATCTTCGCCTTATGGAAAATTTCGTTAATACAACATTATTACAGTCACGGGAAGTGGCTCCTGGTTTTTTTGGAAAATTTATTCATTCTGAAAAAATGAGTATTGCTTATTGGGAGGCTATAGAAGGAGCAGAAATACCTCTTCATAGCCATATTCATGAAATGATGGTAAATGTAATAGAGGGAAAACTTGAACTTACCATCGATGAAAATACCAGAATACTTGAATATGGAACTGTTGCAATAATTCCTGGAAATGTGCCTCACAAAGCAAAGGCGCTTACAAATTGTAAAATAATAGATGTATTTTATCCGATCAGGGAGGATTATAAATGAAGGAATGAAGGAATGAAGGAATGAAGGAATGAAGGAATGAAAGAATGAAAAAAAATAACGATAAATTAATATTCAAATGAAAAAAATGAGAAAATATATTATTTTGTTAAATTTTATTTTGATAACAAATTTCGCTAAGGCGGATGAAGGGATGTGGATACCGATATTGCTGGAACAATTAAATATTGGGGATATGCAGGCTCGCGGATTTAAATTAACAGCGGAAGATATTTATTCTGTGAATAAAAGCAGTATGAAAGATGCAGTGGTATTATTCGGTGGAGGATGTACCGGTGAAGTAATTTCCAAAGAGGGATTAATAATTACCAATCATCACTGTGGATTTTCAAATATTAATGCATTGAGTTCCGTCGAAAATAATTATTTGAAGGAGGGATTCTGGGCAAAAAATAATAATGAAGAAAAACCTTGCCCGGGTCTTTCTGTTACATTCATTATCAGTATGCATAATGTTACAGATAGTATTCTACCCTATTTAGATAATACAATGGATGAGGCCACGAGAAATTCAATAATAGCTCAATTGGCCTCGAAATTAGAATCCCAATTTGAAAAGGGAACACACTATGATGCAACCGTAAAATCTTTTTATTACGGAAATGAATTTTATTTATTTGTAACGGAGGTATTTACAGATATACGTTTAGTAGGAACACCTTCCGCAAGCGTTGGAAATTTTGGGGGTGAGACCGACAATTGGGTTTGGCCGCGACATACCGGCGATTTCAGCATGTTTCGAATTTATGCAAACGCTGATAATAAACCGGCTGCCTATGATGAAAAAAATGTTCCGTTTATTCCGCGTTATTCTTTTCCTATATCACTAAAGGGTGTGGATGAAAATGATTTTACTATGGTATACGGATTTCCTGGTCGCACCCAGGAATATTTAACTTCCTATGCAGTTGATCTCACTATTAATGCTACAAATCCTAATAGAGTTGCCTGTCGCGATGTGCGTTTGGATATTATCAATAAATATATGTTGAATAATGATACTGTAACGCTGCAATATGCATCTAAAGTGAGGGGACTTGCCAATGCATATAAAAAATGGAAGGGTGAAATGATAGGATTAAAATTGAACGATGCAGTAGGTGAAAAACTCAAATACGAAAAACTGTTTCAGCAATGGTCAAGTACCCACGAAGGAAAGGAATACAGGAATTTATTGCCTGAATTATCCACTGCTTATAATTCTTATAAACCTTATTCCGAATTATTAGATTACACTTCAGAGGCATTTTTTGCTGTTGAACTAATGAATTTAGTAGCCAGATATAAAAAGTTTATTGGTATGGTGCGATCAGACACCATTGATTATACTGTTTTGCAAGAGGAAGCTACTAAATTATCGGGAAGTGCAAAAGGTTTTTATCAAAATTATTCCATAAAAATAGACCGTGAAATGTTTGCGGCAATGATGGCTATTTATTCTGAAAAGGTTTCAAAAGAGCTGCAGTCTCCCTACTTTAAAGAGCAAGCGACTATATACAATAATGATTTTAAAGCCTGGGCTGATGCTATGTACAGCAAGTCGGTTTATGCAGATCAGGATAAACTAAATAAACTATTAACAGGACTTAATAAAAAAAAGGCAGCAAAATTAATGAATGATCCTGCCTATAAATTATTTGAAGAAGTAAATAATTATTTCGAGAATCAGGCAAAAACTTATATAACTCCTTTCAATGTTGAAATAAACTTATTGATGCGCAAATACATGCAGGCTCAGCGTGAAATGCAACCTGAAAAAGAATTTTATCCGGATGCAAATTCCACTTTGCGTGTCACTTATGGCAATGTTAAGGGTTATGTTGCAAAGGACGCAGTATATTATACCTATCAGACAACCGACAATGGAATTGAGGAAAAATATATTCCCAATGATGAGGAATTTGAAATGCCTGAAAAAATAATCTCCCTTATGGAAAAAAATGATTTCGGCAATTATGCAAATAAAAAAGGTGAACTCCCTATCGCTTTTATCGCAACAAATCATACAACAGGTGGAAATTCGGGAAGCCCCGTAATTAATGCATATGGACAATTAATAGGAATAAACTACGATCGTGTTTGGGAAGGCACTATGAGTGATATAATGTATGATCCCGACCGCTGCCGGAATATCTCTCTCGATATACGTTATGCCTTATTTATTATAGATAAATATGCAGGGGCAGGTAATTTGATAGAAGAAATGGAGATAATTGAGAATTGACAATTGATAATTGATAATTGACAATTGACAATCTGTACTATGTGATAAATTTATGTTTATCGACTTCAATTAACCTTGGATTTAATTTATTTATTCATAATTCAAAGTAATTGAATTATTTTTTTCATCAAATGCTATGATGAAGTTTTCATTGTCAAAGAGTCTGAATGAAATGGAATTTAGCGTGAAAATATTTTTTAATCCTAAAAATTGTTCAGTATCTGTTGGTTCATGTACGGGTAATTTTCCATCTATCTT
>JAYSYX010000363.1:0-2961 GCA_043727235.1 Bacteroidota bacterium | reverse complement strand
GAAAATGAAAAATAGTATGTCCGTGAGATGCAATAAAATCGAGTTTAGAAATTTCATTATCCTCTACAAATGTTTTGATCATTTCAGATGAAATTGTATCAAAATAAATATGTTCGTTCGTATAATCTTTTGAAATACTTACTTCCATATCTGCCAACATTTTCCGCACCTTACTTTCATAAGGAATGGTAGCAGATGCTAAAATTTTATAGGAAAAATCTGGACCGGATCTCATTTCACAATACACAATATCCAGCCCATCAAGCGAACTACCCGACATTGTTCCGATTATATGATATACTTTTGACGGGTTCAAATATTATTTATTTTTCAGGGTAACAACATACTCGGAAACCTCTTGAATTTCTGTCGGAGTAAGTTGATTTTTCCAAGCGGGCATTCCTTTTCTTCCTTCAATTATCACTGTTTTGATCTGCTCAACATTTAACATGCTTAATTTCAAATTTGCCGCACCGCTCAACCCTAAATTACCATCATTTCCATGGCATAATCTGCATGATTTTACATACACTGCCTTTCCCGGTATTTCAGGTGCTTTGTCAATATCAGTATTTTCGGACGGTGCGTTTTTTGAGCAATTAAAGCTTATAAATGCAGTGCATATCACAAAAAAAATAAGTAGCTTTTTCATCCTGAATAAATTCAGTGCAAAGCTACTTATTCGTTTATGAATAGTATTAAATATTATCTCACTAAAGTGATATTCCCCTGACGTTGGAAAAATTCACCACCTAAACCAATTGCTCTCACGAGATAAACATAAGTTCCCATTTCGGCTTCTGTGCCTTCAATAGAACCATCCCAACCTGAATCTAAATTCTGAGTTGTAAATATTATCTGTCCCCATCTATTAAATATGGTATACTCCAACAATTCACCTACTTCGTGATTCAATACAAATATCTCATCGTTAATTCCATCTCCATTTGGTGAAAATGCACTCGGCACTTCCACGATGGTAATCTGATTAACAAATATGGTGACTGTATCTGTTTCAGTGCATCCGTCGGGACTTGTTACGGTTAAAAGGAAAGTAGTTGTTTCTTCTAATTCAACCGTAGGATCAGCAATTGTTAAACTGCTGATATTTTCAAAACCGTCGATTACATTTTGCGGGAACCAAAGGAAGCTTCCAACACCTGTTCCATCCAAAGTAAATGTAGAAAGATATTCTACAGTTTGATCAGGACCTGCATCCGCAAAAGGCAATTCACCTATATAAATTTCAGCAGTGAGAGTATCTGAGCAACCATTTGTTGAAAATGCAATTAGAGTTATCGTAAATGTTCCGGGTGAATCGTAAAAATGAGAAGGATTATCTTCGGTACTTGTTTCGCCATCTCCGAAATCCCAAAAATAGCTGCTTATAGATCCCGTTGTTATTGTTGTTAAATTTTCAAATTCGGCAGGTTCATTTTGACAAACATCATCGAATTCAAATTCCACATCGGGCCCGGGCTCCACTAAAATATCATAAGAAATAATGGATTCACAACCTTTATCTGTGGTAACTGTGAGCACTACGGTATATGTTCCGCCATCGGCATATTCATGTTCCGGATTTTGTTCGGTGGATGAAAATCCATCAGCGAAATTCCAGGTCCAGCTATCTATCGTTCCTGCTTCAGTAGAGTTTGAAAGATCTGTGAAAACAACAGGAGTACCTGAGCAACCGGCTGTATAATCGTATTCTGCAATTAAGGTATTGTATAATTCAATAACAGCAATTGCAGTATCGGCACACACAAAACCAGGGTTTGCAATAAGATAAACATAATATGTACCGGTATCGGCATATGTATGTGTAGGATCAATTTCGGTTGATGTGAAACCATCACCAAAATCCCAAAAATATTCTGTTCCACCTATACTGAAATTATCAAAGAAAACAGTAAAATCAGTGCAATTTAAATATTCATCATCAGGCGAAACATCATCAAATATTATATCATCAATTGTTAATTGAGCAACAACGGTTGGTGAACATTCCACCACATTGAACTGGAAATCGCGAATGTGATCACCAAGCCAAACGCCGTCGCGGTATTCCTTACAAACAACACCTACAACATATCGTCCCTCTGCAGTTGCGGTTCCAGTAAGTACGCCGGTTTCCACATCAATAACAAAGGCAGGAAGTGCATCTACGGGATATACTTCATCATATCCTCCCACCCAAACAACCCCATCATAAGGCGGTGGTGAGGCAATTGTTGGAGCAGGATCAAATGGACCTGCACCTTGATATGGCCAATAAAAATCATAAGAAAGTGAATCTCCGTCGAGATCAGTTGCCGAGTGATCGAAAACAATTGGATCGCTCACACAAATAACTGTAGGAGGAAAAGCATTAAAAATAGGGGAGATATTACATTCAGCATCTGCTCCGGGTGGAATTTCCTGTGTATACGTAGCACCAACATCATCAGGAGTTTCAATATTTACAATACCTGCATTTCTGCAGCAGCGTTGGTACACTAAAATATATCCTTCATCGTCACTAGGCACAGTAATGGTTGCTGTATAAATTGCCTGTTCAACACATACATCATCCGGTGCGTCGAGACAGGGATTATCAGATTCGGCGGGCACATCGGTAATTATTGGCGATGACAAAGTGAAATTGTCAACGAAAACATTATCCTGTGTGTAAACAGACATATAAGCAGGATTGTCAAATGGGGTAAAGCTCGTACAATCGCGATATAATATTAGTGTTACCAAATATTGGTTAGGTCCGATACAGGCATATGCAATTTCACCACCGATAATATGTGATGCTTGCGATTGCTGTGTCAAACCGATCATGGAGCTGAGGAGGAGTAATTTTAAATATTTCATTTAGTGTTAGTTATGAACTATAAAAATAGGAATAATTATTATTATCTCAAAAGGGTAACGTTACCGCTCAAAGATTGTAAAATTTCGTCACATTTCGTC
>JAYSYX010000362.1:0-7549 GCA_043727235.1 Bacteroidota bacterium | reverse complement strand
AACCATATTTAGGAGGATATGATTATTGGATTATTAAATTAAATAGTACAGGAATAATCGAATGGCAAAAAGTTTATGGCGGAAATCTTACTGATTATCTGATTACAATGATTTCAACATCTGATGGCGGTTATTTATTGGCAGGTTATAGCGAGAGTGGAATTTCTATTTATAAAACAGAAGCAAACATTGGCTTGTATGATTATTGGGTGGTAAAAATAAATAATACCGGTATTATTGAATGGGATAATACTTACGGCGGATCGTTAGATGATTATCTTTCTTCAGCAATTCAAACATCAGATAATGGCTATTTATTCGGTGGTTCTTCCCGCAGTAATATCTCGGGCGATAAGTCTGAAGACAGAATTGGATCCTATTCGGATATGTGGGTTATTAAAACAGACAATTCCGGAATTATTGAATGGGAAAATACGATCGGCGGAAATAATACTGATGGAATCTCTGATCTCGCCATGACTTCAGATGGAAATTATTTTATTGCTGGAGTTTCAGAATCGGGCATTAATCATGACAAGGATGTAAATCTTGTTGGAGAAACTGATTTCTGGTTGCTAAAATTGAATTCTGCCGGCGATATCATCTGGCAAAAAGATATTGGCGGATCTGACGACGAAGGTTTGGCTGATATTTGTCCAACAATTGATGGTGGATTTTTATTGGCAGGAAGTTCTGTCAGTCCAATCTCGGGAAATAAATCAGAACCTTCATTTGAAAATCCTGAATTTCCGGGTGCAAACAGCGATTACTGGCTCGTAAAATTAGACGGAGACGGGGAGATCGAATGGCAAAATACTATCGGTGGTGATGTTGATGATGAATTGGTATCAGTAGAACAAACTGCTGATGGCGGAATTATAATAAACGGTCAAAGCATCTCAGGAATTTCAGGAGATAAAACGGAGGTTCTGAAAAGGGAATCGTTTGCAGCATTCTATGATAACTGGATAATAAAATTAAGCGGTGATTGTTTCGGTACAGAAACCTGCAATACTATCGACGATAACTGCAACGGCTTAATTGATGATGGTATTGTTGAATCAATTGATATTTACGCCGGCGGCCCAATAATTTTCTGCCAGGGTGGAAATGTTACATTAAACGCAACTTATTCAGGCACATCTGTTCAATGGAAAAGAAATGATATTAATATCGCTGGTGCAACTTCATCCACATACTCTGCAATTAAAACTGGCGATTATACCTGTGTTACAACAAGCCCATGCGGCACAGCAACTTCAACCATAATTCATGTCACCGTAAATAAAAATCCCACCGCATCAATTACAGCCGGTGGAGCAACAACATTTTGTGCAGGAGGTTCTGTAACCTTAACCGAAGCAGCAGTTACCGGAAGTAGTTATCAATGGTATAATGGTGCATTTGCAATTGCAGGAGCAACATCAACAAACTATACTGCAACAACCGAAGGAAATTATAAATGCAGGGTTACAAAAACTGCTTCCGGTTGTTTTAAAAATTCGAATACGATTACAGTTGCAGTTCCATGTAAAGAAGGTAATGAGGTGTTAAAGGAAAATAATTATTTCACCATTTTCCCAAATCCAAACACCGGTACCTTCAATTTAGTCTTCAACTCTCAATTCCGAGCACCTTCCCCCTTTGAAGGGGGACTGAGGGGGATGATGTCCCTCGAAATCTTCAACTCCCTCGGCCAAATTATCTTCACCCAACAATTAAACACCCCCAACGAAAATATCAACGAAACAATTTCAATCCAAAATTTGTGCAGCGGAATTTACTTCGTAAGAATAAATAATGTTCAGCAAAAATTAATTATCGAGTAAATTAAAATATCCGATCATGAAAAATTATCACCTGATTTATTTATTAATTTTTGCACAAAATATCCATCTCGCCAATCAATGTTTCGCACAAGCACCTGATATTGTCTGGCAAAAATCAATTGGTGGTGTAAAAGATGACTATGCTTATGCACTCGATCTTACCATTGATTCAGGTTTAATCGTGGCAGGTCTGTCTTTTTCAAATGAAGGAGACGTTTCCGGGCACCATGGTACTCAATATCGCTTCGATCTATGGATAACAAAATTAGATGTTATCGGAAATTTAATTTGGCAAAGATCATTAGGTGGACCGGAAGATGATGGTGCATATACTGTTTTGCAAACGTCCGATGGCGGATATGTAACTGCCGGTTATTCTCAATCTAATTCAGGAGATGTTTCAGGGCATCATGGTGGGATAGGGATCCATGATTGCTGGATCGTAAAATTAAATTCCGATGGAATTATAGAATGGCAAAAATCTTTTGGCGGAACAAGTACAGACTATGTACGTACAGTAATTGAAACTCCAGATTCTGGATATGTATTTATTAGTGATACATATTCAAATGATTATGATGTATCGGGTAACCATGGAAAATGTGACATTTGGGTAGTCAAATTAAATTCAATAGGAGAGATTATTTGGCAAAAAATTTTTGGTGGTAGTGAAAATGATTATTCCAATTCTATTCAACAAACAGATGATGGCGGATTTATTATAAGCGGCGATTCCTACTCAAATAATGGTGATGTTGATCTTCATTACGGCTCATATTCGTCCGCAGATACATGGATAATTAAATTAAACGCTGATGGTGAAATGGAATGGCAAAAAAATTATGGCGGAACATATAGTGAATATTCAAAAAAGATAATTCAATCAGTTGAAGGTGGATACATATTTATTGCAAACGCACAATCTGATGATTATGATCTTGATTTGCATCATGGCGATACCTTTTATCCTGATCTGTGGGTAGTGAAAATTTCAAATTCAGGAGAAATAGAATGGCAAAAAATTTTTGGCGGTGATAGTTATGATATGGGTTTTGAAATTGAACAAACGAGCGACCTTAGTTATATTATTTCAGGAGAAACATCCTCCAATGATGGAGATGTTTTTGGCAATAATGGCTTATCAGATCTCTGGATGGTGAAACTCGGCAATACAGGAGAATTAATTTGGCAAAAGTGTTTTGGAGGCACTTCCGCCGATTACAGAGGGAATTTCAGGATGATAAACGATACTAGCTTCGTATTTGCCGGTTTTTCTCATTCTCATGATGGCGACGTTTCAGGTAATCAAGGAGGTTGGGATTTTTGGGTTGGGACAATGGGCCCCTGCGCAGCTGAAGTTTATTATGCCGACTTAGATGATGATGGCTATGGAAACATAAGCTCCTCCATACTCACATGTGAAATGCCTTTTGGTTTTGTTGTTGATTCCTCCGACTGTGATGATGATGATGCATCGATAAATCCAGGTGCAGAGGAAATTGTAAATGGCATTGATGATAATTGTGATGATAGTATTGATGAAGGTGTTTCATTGAATATGGAAAATGGAATTACCATAAATATTTTTCCAAATCCGGCTACAGATATATTAAATATCGAAACGGAATACTTTGAAAATTGCACATTTTCCATTTTTAATTTAGACGGAAATTTAATGACTACGCTGCATAAAATAGACAATAAAAATGTCATTGATATTTCCAATCTGGCATCTGGAATATATCTGATAAAAGTTCAGAATCAGGACCAGCTACAAGTGTATAAATTACTTATAAAATAAAATAATATATGCAAAAATTCACCCTCAAATCATATTCCGCTTTTTCCGCAGCAGTCTTAATGCCTGCATTAACTTTAAATGCGCAGGCAATTTATGTTGATGTTGACCCTGATATTGTAATTGATTATGATGTAAACTCGGTAACCTACATTGATCTGGATAATAATGGCATTTCCGACTTCGGATTTTATAAATCAAGCAGTGAGGGATATATATCTTCCTATTATGGTGGTACCTATGGATATTATGAATGGCAACGGATTCGGATTATAGTTCCCGGTGAAAATGGATTGCATGCAGTAGAATTTTCCAGCTCCTCAGGATCCTGGTTAGTTATGAACGTGCTGGAATCTGAAGACCCTATAAACGAAGAGGATTTATTTGAAACACATGACTCAGGTATGGTGAGCAGAAGGAGGGAGGTTAGTTCTTTATACGCGTATCCTATTGGTGATTGGAATGCGGAAGGCCCCTGGAGAAATATTCCTGAGTTCCCGGATCGTTATTTAGGAGTAAGATTTACAGATGAAACTGAATGTGTACATTATGGATGGTTGCGCTGTGCAATTACGGAAGATGAAGGAAAACTAACCATAAAAGACTGGGCATTTGAAAATAAATGTGATGTAGGGACTAATGCAGGTGATAAAATTGGAGATACAGCAATAGTTGTTGATATTGATGATGAATTATTATCCGTTATAAGTATTTACAGTGCAGGAAAAGATATTTATTTTGAAAATGTTGTGGAAAGGGGTTCGATTAAAATTTTTAATCAGATTGGGCAGCTAATTTATACAGCTCAACTCATACCTCCTCAAAACATTATTTCATTGAACCACTTTAGCACCGGTATTTATATTGTAGAATTAGAAACTTCAAATTCTATTACTTCTCAGAAACTTTTGATCGAATAATATATAACTTATGAAAAAATATTTTTATCTCATATCATTATTTATTTCAGGAAATCTCTTTTGTCAGGTTCCTGAAATACAGTGGGCAAAATGTTTTGGAGGAACTTATACCGAAAAGGCAAAAGCTATTATTGAAACAGATGACGGTGGTTTTATTGCAATTGGTTCTGCCTGGTCAAACGATGGAGATGTTACAGGTAATCATGGAGATTATGATTTGTGGGTAATCAAAACAGATTCGTCAGGAAATTTACTCTGGCAAAGAGCTCTGGGTGGTTCAAGTTGGGATGAAGGAATTTCAATTGCAAAATGTAATGATGGAAATTTTATCATGGCAGGTAATACATGGTCGGAGGATGGAGATGTAAATTTTAATAATGGATGGGCCGATTGGTGGGTGGTAAAAATTTCACAGGATGGTGAAATTTTATGGGAACGTTCGTATGGAGGATCCTATTCTGATTATGCATTTTCAGTGCAGCAAACTGTAGATTCCGGTTTCGTAATTTGCGGTTATGTCGGTTCTAATGATGGCGATATTACCGGCTATCATGGCATTAAAGATTTTTGGGTAATTAAAACAGATAGTTTGGGTGAAATTGAATGGCAAAAATGTATGGGTGGTTCAGATTATGATCAAGCCTATTCAATAATTCAAACTAATGATGGAGGATATATTGTTTGCGGTCATTCTTTTTCAGATGATGGAGATGTAATTGGAATTGAACCCGTTGATAACGGAAATATATGGGTATTAAAACTTTCGGAGACGGGTGAAATTATTTGGCAGAAAGATTTTGGGGGAACTGCCGGCGATTACGCCTATAGTATAAAACAAACTATTGACGGCGGATATATAATTGCAGGTAATACCTCCTCAACAAATGGTGATGTTGTCGGCAATCATGGGTTATCCGATATTTGGGTAATAAAACTCGATGCAGTTGGTATTGTGCAATGGAAAAAATGTTTTGGAGGCACGGGTTCTGAAGGATCAAATGTTATTGAACTTACTACAGATGGTGGATATATAATAGCAGGATATGCCTTCTCTATTGACGGTGATTTAACCGAATATTTTGGTAACTATGATTATTGGATAATAAAAATTTCCGCTGATGGTATTTTAGAATGGCAAAAATCTCTCGGAGCAAACCTCACGGAAAAATGTTTCGCAATTAAAGAAACCACGGATGGTGGTTTTATTCTTGCGGGTGAAACAACATCAAATTATGGAGATGTTATTGGTAACCATGGAGGAGACGATTATTGGATCGTAAAAATTGCAATTTGTACACCTGTTTTATTTTATGCCGATATAGATAGTGACGGTTATGGAGATATTGAAAACGATACACTTGTATGCAATATTCCTGTAGGCTATGTAAATAATAGTAATGATTGTGATGATGCAAATTATTTAACTCATCCCACCGCATTTGAATTTTGTAATGGAATAGATGATGATTGCAACTTTATAATCGACGATGATACAACATTTATTTATTGGTTTGCTGATATAGATGAAGATGGTTTTGGAAATATATTGGAGGATTCTGTTTCTTGTTTGTTAGTATCCGGTTTTGTTATAGATTCTACCGATTGTAATGATGTTAATGCATTAATAAACCCTGGCGCTTTGGAGATTTGTAATACACTCGACGACAATTGTAATTTGTTGATAGATGATGAGCCAATTTACATGCACTGGTTTTTAGATTTTGATATCGATGGTTTTGGCGACCAATTCAGCGATTCAATATCCTGTTTTATTCTTCCGGGATATGTATTTGATTCTACTGATTGTAACGATGATGATATTTTAATAAATCCAATCGTATTGGAAATATGCAACGATTTAGATGATGATTGTGATGTTTCTATTGATGAGGATCTGATACTATATACCTATTACGAAGATATTGACTTGGATGGATTTGGCAATATTTCGGTTTCGGAAACCAATTGCACCGGAATTTCACCTCCCGGATATGCGATTAATGGTGCTGATTGTAATGATGCAAATGGTTTAATAAATCCCGGGCAATCGGAAATTTGCAATGGTGTAGATGACAATTGCAATGTATTACTGGACGATGACCTTGTATTTGATTACTTATATATTGATTTTGATAATGACGAATATGGCAGTCCATTTACCGCTATATATTCCTGCTTTGAAGCAGTTTTTGGCTACGTTATGAATGATCTTGATTGTGATGATGAGGATTTTTTCATTTATCCCGGAGCAATGGAAATTTTAAATGGTATTGATGACAATTGTAATGGAATTATCGACGAAGGTGTTGTAGACATCAATGACTTAGAAAACGACCATAATTTTACCATCTTTCCAAACCCAAACACCGGTACCTTCAATTTAGTCTTCAACTCTCAATTCGGAGCACCTTTCCCCTTTGAAGGGGGACTGAGGGGGATGATGTCTCTCCAAATCTTCAACTCCCTCGGCCAAATTATTTTCACCCAACAATTAAACACCCCCAATGGAAATATCAACGAAACAATTTCACTCCAAAATTTATACAGCGGAATTTATTTTGTAAGAATAAATAATGTCCAGCAAAAATTAATTATCGAATAAATTAGCCTTCATATTTATTCATGCGGACGAAGATTCTATTTGGATGTATTTTTGGTGAAATTCAGATATGTAACCAATTGGTTACGGGTGGTTTTTAACACCAGATAAACCCCATCCGGGGCTTGTTGCAGCCGGAAGATACATTATAAAAGGATTAATAATTTAGGTCTTAATCCTTGTTATTTCATCATATCAATTGGCACATCCTTATCCGTATCTATGTCCAATATACCTAATTCATGGCGTAGTTCCACGGCCTGTTTTGCTGCTTTTAATCCACTGACTAATGCGGCAATGATTATTATTTTGAATAACCAACCAGAAGTTAATGTTGCAGGATCGACAATTCCTGTAATTACAATCGTGGAAATATATAATATCAGTCCCACTAATACTGAAA
>JAYSYX010000361.1:0-7569 GCA_043727235.1 Bacteroidota bacterium | reverse complement strand
TTTTTTTTATCCTCTTTAATCCGATAAATCCGCGTCATCCACGTTCCCCCTTTTTTTCATTCTTTCATTCCTTCATTCCTTTCTCCTTCCTTCCTTCTTAATTCTCCACTCCCTTCCCTCAAACCTCACAGGTTAAAAAAAACCTGGTAGGTCGAGGGTTTTCATTCCTTCATTCTTCATTCCTTCATTCTTTCATTCCTTCATTCCTTCATTCTTTCATTCCTTCATTCCTTCATTCTTTCATTCCTTCATTCCTTCATTCTTTCCTACATTCATTCTTAAAAACATAAGTTATCCACGATTGTTGATTTTAATTTCGGCGCATTTTTGAGGATGGCAATTGCGTTCGTTTACTTTGTATCTCAGGATAAGATTATGAAACTAAGTACACTGGAAATTAAGGGCTTCAAGAGTTTTGCAGATAAGACTGTGCTCCATTTTAATGAGAACATCACAGGCGTTGTAGGCCCTAACGGCTGCGGAAAGTCAAACGTAGTGGATGCCATACGCTGGGTGTTGGGGGAACAAAAGCCCACCGCACTCAGAACGGAGAGAATGGAGAATCTGATCTTTAACGGAACCAAGAACCGGAAGTCGTCGGGGATGGCTGAAGTGAGCCTCACTTTTGAGAATACCAGGAACCTTTTGGCAACGGAATTTTCTACCGTAACTGTCTCCCGACACTATTTTAAGACCGGAGAAAGCGAATACCGTATAAATGGGGTTACCTGTCGACTGAAAGATATACACAGTTTATTTTTGGACACCGGTATCAGCACAGATTCCTATTCCATTATAGAATTGGGTATGTTGGATGATATTCTACACGATAAGGACAATTCCAGAAGAAGATTATTTGAACAGGCCGCCGGTATCTCCAAATACAAAGCGCGCAAAAAGGAAACACTAAATAAATTAAGTGCAACACAACTGGATCTTGATCGTGTAGAAGACCTTTTATTTGAAATAGAAAACAATTTAAAGGAACTTGAAAAACAGGCAAAACGCGCACAACGCCATCAAAAATTAAAGGCCGATTATAAATTAAACAGCATAGACCTCGCAGTATTGACACTGCAATCGCATAAGGATATTTACAAACAGTTGAGTAATCAGCAGACTTTCGAAAGCGATACCAAACTGCAGATCGAATCTGAAATTAATGCACTGGAAGCAAGTATTGCAGATAAAAAAACTGCGCTGATAGATAAAGAACAAGCGCTTAGTAAATTACAAAAAGATCTCAATTTGGTTACCAATGAGATCCATACCAAAGAAAATGAAGGGAATATCAGCAAAGAACGCATTAAATTTTTGGATGAAAAACAAATAAGTCTGATAAAATCCATTACCGATGCAGAAAATTATATTCAATCAACGGAAGGTGATATCACAAGTTTAGAGATGCGTTTGGCAGAGGAAGTTGAAAAACTGAATGTTATAAAACAATCCCTGCAAAAGTACCTGGAAGATCTTGAAAAGGTAAAAAATCAGCACGACGTTGCCAGAGAAAAATTAGAGGGGACTCAAAATATTTTTAAAGCTGCTGAACGCGAATTATATGATATAGATAAAAGGATCGCCATCAACAAAGTTCGATTGGAAAATTATCACCGAGAATTGGGTAATATCGAATCGGATAAAGGCACTCACGGAACAAAACTGGAACCACTTCGCGAAGAGTTGATAACCCATGAGGAAAATAAAATTGCGGCCCAATCGGTTGTGGATAATCTTGTGAAAGATGAAAATACACTTAAACAAGATATCGCATCCATCCAAAAGGACATAGAAAAAACACGCAACGAATTAATTAATGTTCGCCGCAGTTATGATGCAAAGAAAAATGAATACAACCTCACAAAAAATATGTTCGAAAGTTTTGAAGGTTTTCCGGAATCCATCAAATTTTTGAAAAAAAATGTTGCGAGTATGAAGGATGCTCCGCTCCTATCGGATGTGGTGAGTTGTAAGGATGAATATAAAACTGCACTGGAGAGTTTTCTCGATCCATGGCTAAATTATTATATTGTTCCAAACATGGCGCATGCACTCGGAGCTATTAACGAATTGGCTACTAAAGAAAAAGGTCGTGCAAATTTTTTCCTGCTTTCCGAATTTAAGAACGGAGCATCAACAAAAAATATCCCGGGTGTAATATCTGCATTGGATGTAGTAACCATAAATGATAAATATGCGGCTCTTGCAAATCATTTGCTTGGCAATGTTTATATATTAAATGGTGATGAAGATTTTGAAACACTTTCCGTCAAATTATCTTCCGAACATCCCGATATCAATTTATTGCATAAATCAGGCAAATTCGCAAAAACAGGGAAAACAATTACCGGTGGTTCAGTGGGTTTATTTAAAGGAAAAAGAATAGGCCGCGAAAAAACACTGGAAACATTAGAAGCCGAGATCAAAAAATATCAGGAAGAAGATACTGCTATCAGTGCGATATTGAAGGAAAAACAAACACGGTTGACAGAATTGCAACAATCATCACACGATAAGGATATTCAGCAAGGTCGCGAAGAATTAAATAAAGTTGTACAACAATTAATGACCGCAAAAGCGCGAATTGAATCCATTGAACAGTTGTTGCATCAAATGGAGGAAAAACGTGTTACTTTCAATAGGCAGATCCAGGAAACTGATGATGAAAGTATTAAATTAAATGAGGCCCACGAAAAACAACTCGCATTAAAAGAGGATCGTCAAAAAGACCTTCTTGAAATGGAGATCGCATACAGAGAGGTTGCGGAAAAATTAAATGTACACTCCAACCAGTATAATCAGGAAAATATTAAATACCATCAGCAACTCAATAAATTCCAAAGTGTTGAGCAGGACCTAAATTATAAAAAAGCGCGTCGCGATGAAGCAATTTTAACCGTTACAAGCAGCAAGAAACAACTTGATGAAGTAATTGAAGAAATTACGGATACACATAAAAAAATAGAGGAAATTCAGACTGTATTATTAAAAATATACGATGAAAAAGCAGTAATGGAACAATTGCTCAGTCGGGAAGAAGCCACTTATTATGGAAGTCGCGGTGAAGTTGCCGAAACAGAAGATAAAATAAAGGCGCTACAGAAGAAAAAAGACAGTAGTGATTTTACTTTGAGCAGTATTAAAGACAGATTAAATGATCTGAAAGTACAATTAGCAGCAACCAAAGAAAGGTTATGGGTTGAGTTTCAGGTAGAACTCGACAGTATTCTGGACAATGAACCACCAGTTGATGTCACACTTGAGGAATTGCAGGAAAAAGTAGATGCAGCTAAAAAACGTCTTGAAAATTATGGTGATGTAAATCCTATGGCGATACAGGCGTATGAAGAAATGAAAACCCGTTACGATTTTATTAAAGCTCAGCGGGATGATCTTTTAAGTGCAAAAGCATCCTTATTAACCACCATACAAGAAATTGACGAAACGGCCCGTAAAAAATTCAATGATGCATTTGTACAGATCAGAGATAATTTTAAAATGGTATTTCGTTCACTGTTTAATGAGGAAGATGATTGCGATTTAATATTGAAAGATGATTATGACCCACTCGAGGCACAAATTGAGATAATAGCAAAACCAAAAGGTAAAAAACCTCAGGTTATAGATCAATTAAGTGGTGGAGAAAAAACTTTAACAGGAATGAGTTTATTGTTTGCTCTCTACTTATTAAAACCTGCTCCTTTTTGTATTCTTGATGAGGTTGATGCACCATTGGACGACAATAATATCATGAAGTTCAATAATACCATCAGGAAATTTGCAGATAAATCACAATTCATCATTGTAACACATAATAAACGCACCATGGCGGAAGTGGATATTATTTATGGAGTTACTATGCCGGAAATGGGAATCAGTAAAGTTGTACCTGTGGATTTCAGGGGGCTGAATTAAGTACCAGTTATGAAGAAAATCACTTTAATATTATTGTGTTTATTTGTATCTAATATTTATGCCCAGTATTCTGCTACCTATTATTTTAGCGAGGATTTTATTTTGCTAAATGACCAAAAAAACTACTTTTATAAGGCAACTGTTGAAAGTGATTCCAAAAAATTGGATGGTTATGTAAATGTGCTTGTGGAATTAAAAAATGGAACATTATTACAAAAATATCAGTACAGCGATCTTGCTAAAGGAATAAAAAAAGATTCCACCTTTATTTTTAATACAAACGGTAATATGCAATCCATCTCTTCTTACAACTCAAAAGGAGATAAAATTTCTGAGTTTGCGTTTCATGAAAATGGAAAACTTTCTTTAGAAGTATATTACAAGAATAATTTAAAAAATGGAATAACAAAATCCTATTATGAGGATGGTACGTTGGAAAGATTAACAAACTACGACAACGATCTTAAAAAGGATACATCTTTCAGATATTATGAAAGTGGGATCATTATGAACAAGAATTATTATTCCAAAGGATCTCTCAAAAATACATACACTTACAATGCTGATGGAAATCTACAGTACGAATATGGTTTTAATTCCGCAGGCGACACTATTTCCACAATAGAACACTTACCTGGTCAGGATGATACCCTCAAAAATGTAAATAACCCGGTTGATGAAAAGTTTGCAGAATTTCGAGGTGGTGTCAAAGAACTTTATAAATACCTCAGCACATCGATCACTTACCCTCGTGAAGCCCGGGATTATGGAATTTCAGGAAAAGTTGTTGTGAAATTTTCGATAGATGAAAAGGGTGAGATAGAAAACATTCACGTAATTGACCCTATTTATCCAATAATAGATTTTGAGGCGATGCGAGTAGTTCATAATATGCCTGCATGGACGCCAGGAAGACAAAATGGTAAAAATGTATCGGTTTGGTTTACTCTGCCTGTGAAATTTCAATTACAATAAACCAACCATGAAAATGGTTATGTTTAACTTGGAAATAATATTTAAAAATGCCAGCTAAAAAAACTTCTTCATCAAAAACGTCAAAATCAGAAACTTCCGATAGTTTAATGTTGGCGAGCAGTCATCCACTAAAAGCTGAAATAGAGGAATTGCGTGTAATAATTAAATCCGCCAGTGTTAAAATTGCGGAACGCGTTAAATGGAATGCTCCCAGTTACTTTTATATTAAAGATATGGCTGCGTTTAATCTGCGTCAGGAAAAATTTGTTCAGATTATTTTCATTTTTTACAACGATACCATGATCAACGAAAGTGGAGGACTGTTGGAAGGAACCTGGAAAGACAGACGGGAGGCAAGATTTTATTCCCTCGAAGACGTTAAAACTAAAAGGTCAAATCTGGAAAAGGTAGTTCGCGAATGGGTTGCTATAATTGAAAAAATAAAACCGTAATTATTGGATAATTATACAATTGAAGATTTTACCATTGATGATCTTTCGGGAATCCCCTCGATAAATCCCCCTGACTGGAAAGATATTTCACCCCATTTTATTTATTATTTACTTTCTGATTTTTGTTTTCCTGTTAAACTAATTAAAGATGGTAAATTTATAGGTTGCGGTGCCGCTATAATACACAACGATGCTGCATGGCTTGCACATATTATAGTTCATCCCGATCATAGAAATAAGGGGTTGGGAAATCTTATCACAAAAAATCTCTTAGAAATTGTTGAAACAAAAAATTGCAGGAGTATCCATTTACTCGCAACGGACCTGGGATATCCTGTTTACAAAAAATTAGGTTTTAAAGAGGATACGGATTATATTATTTATAAACAACCGGATAGCGATTTCGAATTGGATATTTCGGAGAAAATAATCGGATTAAAAGAAAAACATAAAGAAGCAATACGAGATCTGGATAAAAGAGAAAGTGGGGAAGATAGATTTTTCAGACTGGAAGAACATTTTAATTCTGCAAAAGTATATTTTGACGAAAACAGGATACAGGGGTTTTTCCTCCCTGGTTTTGGAGAAGGGTTAATTGTAGCAGAAAATAGTATAGCAGGTATTTCATTAATGCAGGAACGACTACTTGAAAATGAAATTGCTATCTTACCTATCGACAATTTGAACGCGATACAATTTTTAAAGGAATTACAATGTACGCCTCAGCGAACATTAAAAAGAATGATTTTAGGTGAAAAGAGGAATTGGGAACCGCAAAATCTATATAATAGAGTTGGCGGATATGTTGGTTGAAATTTATTAAGTTTTATTGTAAACACTTTACTTATTTTATTGTTATAAGTGGGATAGAATTGATATGAAAGAATTACGAACTGAAATAATACTGCCCATTTCAATTGAAGAGGTCTGGGATTTTTTTTCCACTCCCAAAAATCTGAATAAGATCACCCCGGATAAAATGATCTTTAAAATAACTTCGGAAATCCCAACGAAAATGTATCCAGGTATGCTTATCAGTTACAAAATCACACCATTTTTGAATATTCCGATGAAATGGGTGACGGAGATAACTCATATTGATGAACACCATTTTTTCATTGATGAACAACGAATCGGACCTTACCGAATTTGGCATCATGAACATCATTTTAAAAAAGTGGAAAAAGGGGTATTAATGACCGACATATTAAAATATAGTGTTGGAAAAAGTATTTTTGGTTGGATTGCAGAAAAAATATTTGTAGATGCACAGGTTAAAAATATATTTAATTACAGGGCAAAGAAGTTAAAAGAAATTTTTCCTGATTAATATGCCGGCTTTATTTTGAGGGAAATTTATTTTTTGTTTACTTTAATCTCCAATGCATGCATTAGACATTTTTTATTTGACCAAAGAGCAAAATTTAAGCATTTGTCTTTTGTCGCTTAGGGATATAATTTTAGGTATGGATAGTGACATAACTCCCGCTTGGAAGTATGGCATGCCATTTTTTTTATATAAGGGTAAAATGTTTTGTTATTTATGGGTTAAAAAGGACACCAATCATCCCTATATCGGTATTGTAGAGGGAAATAGAATTGAACATCCTCTCCTGCTTTCGGAAAAACGTGCTCGAATGAAAATAATTACTTTTGATATAGAAAAAGATCTTCCGGTTATCAAAATACATAAAATTTTAAATCTTGCCTTGGATCTTTATAAGACAGGGGAAATTCCTTTGAAATAAAAAAGGTAAAAAAGTTTATAATAACTTTTCAGCAGTTGATTCTGTAACCTTTTCTTTCCATGTCTGATATAACTCTGTTATCAGTCCATCACTTAAACCTTGTTTAGGGACAAATATCTTTTCAATACCTGCCCATTTCATCACATTGATATAAATTTTTAATGCGGGCACTATTACATCAGCTCGATCAGGTTTTAATCCAAGGTCACGAACGCGCTCTCCCATACTCAATTCGTCCATATACATCATTACACGTTTAAGAATAGAAATACTCAGGTATATTTTTCCTGATTTGCCATAGTGTTTCATAATGTGGTTAATATTTCCACCAACACCAATTGCACTTAATTCAAAATTAAAATTCTTGTGTTTTTTAATCCATTCGGGTATTTCTCTCCAGTCGTTTTCTGTAACCTGATCATTTAATATTCTCAATGTCCCTATATTAAATGATTTATTGGCGATCAGTTTTCCTTGTC
>JAYSYX010000360.1:0-21687 GCA_043727235.1 Bacteroidota bacterium | reverse complement strand
TTTTAAATCCAAAACCATTTTGGAATTTTTTATTACGGAACTGGTAGGACAAAATTGAATCAATTACAGTATTTTGTTTCATACTTTAAACTATTTTCGTAATTTAGTAGCAGGTAATCTTTTCTAAAATTATTTATACTAAATAAATGTTTAAAGTCTTTATATGGCATATATTTTCAATTTTCTAACTGAAGAATCCATAGAAATAGATGAGTCTTTTTTTTTAAGATTTGACTATAACTATATAACTATTGAATTTCCAAGGGGTTTTGATTGGTTAAATCATACCAGGGAATGCAAAGAATGTAATTCCTTTTTAATGGATATACAAAATCGTACCAGTCAATGGTTTTTAAGTATCGAAAACTCAGTATGGATGATTGACCTTTCAAATGAATTTAGAAATAAGGAAAATCATTACGCAAATCATTTATCAACTGAAACAATTGATGGACTAACTCAAAGGTGGTTAAAACTGAAAATTTCTACCGCGAGTATAGAAAAAATTGAAGAAAAATTACTGAATGAGTTAAATAAGGAAAACTATGAGAAGTGCGCAGAATTGAGAGATGTTTTAATCAAAATGAAAAACAATGAAAATGTTTAAAGCTGATTAGAAGAAATATTACATATAAATTAATGAAGGATATCCATTTTATATAAAAGGTATTTCCTCCAATCTTGCAGAATTATAATTTGCTAATTAAATAAATGCTCATTTTTTCACTAAAAACCACCCTTTACCCGAATAAGGCTACAATTAATGGCCAATGATTGTTATTTAGATGAACTCAAATTAGAAACCCATAAGTATAAATCTTATACAGCTTCCACCAAATACCCTCATAAAAAAACTTTTCCATTGCTTAAACACCTAAAATCAATCGTTTATAAATCAACCCTTTAGGACCGGTTTTAGTCTAAATTATGTTTTACTTCCGTTTCTGCCTATATTTATGAAAATTTAGCTCTACCGTTATTATCGGTATGCATAGTTTTACTTGACGTGTCACCCTACAACCTGTGTTCCTCGCAGTTACGAGCTGTTGCCACGATCACATAAACATCAACAATGTTCGACAAGAATAAACAAATAAAATCGCTTACAGAGCACAACGACGAACTCGAAAATTATTTCCGCAATACCATTATACCTCAATTATTTATTGACGGCAACCTCAAATTACAAAAATTTACACCGCCGGCAATGAAACAGTTCAATCTTGCCAAAACTGATATTGGAAGGCCCATTGACGACATAAAGGATAACTTCCGTTTTCCCACCATTATCGAAAATATACAACAGGTAATTGATAGCAACGTAATTCTCGAAAAGGAGATCCAAACCACAGATATGCGTTGGTATCAGATGAATATAATTCCCTATGTGAGGATGCGCGATAATAAGACCGACGGGGTTATTATCACTTTTGTGGAAATTACCATGCGCATAAAGGACCTTAAGGAACAGGAAAAGCTGATAGCCGACCACGAAATTTTGCTGGATACTATTTCACACGACATAAAAAACCCCCTCTCCAACCTGGTGATGGCAATAGAACTGTTCAAAAGTGTTTCCCCCGAGGACCAGCAGGAGTTTCATTCTCTTTTAACAATAGTGGACTCTGCGCTCACAAAAATGCACCTTCTTATTAAAGACCTCACCGAAACCCGCAAAACGGAACATAGATACAAGGCTGAGGTAGAATTGCTCAATTTTGAACATATACTGGAAGATGTTCGCCTTACCCTCAACGAAATTATCAGGGCTTCCGGAGTTGTGATAAAAAGTGATATAAACGTTTCTGAGATAACCTACTCCCGACGGAAACTGCGCAGTATCGTATATAATCTGGTGAATAATGCCATCAAATTTAAATCGGCCGACCGTACTCCCGAAATTTTAATCACCACCACACGCAGCGACAACTTTGTTATAATCTCTGTAAAAGACAATGGTATTGGTATAGATCCGGAAAAACACGAAGCCATTTTCGCCAAATACTATCGCCTCGAAAACGAAATTGAAGGTTCAGGCATAGGACTCTACCTGGTAAAGGAAATTGTGAACAGCACCGGCGGAAAGGTATTGTTGCATAGCAAACCTAATGAAGGATCTGAGTTTAGAGTGTTTTTGAAATTAGATCATTAAAATAATCCACCCTCTGGATTTTTGCTTAAACATGGAGAACAAAAAACCGATAAAAAGAAATGAATTCCTCGCGCCTCTTAGCAGAGAACACCATCAGGCACTTCTACTCTGCTGGAAAATCAAAACTGGTTTTGCTAAAAGAGTGGAAATACAAAGGATAAAAAATTATTGCGATTGGTTTTATAAAACCCACTTATTACAACATTTTGAAGTGGAAGAAAAATATGTTTTTACTATCTTGGGGAATGAGAATCATCGAGTGCAGGAAGCTCTTGAACAACACCAACTCCTGCGAGAATTATTTAATGATTCGGCCAATATCGAAGGCTCACTCCAAAAAATTCAAACTGAACTGGAAAAACATATACGCTTTGAGGAAAGGATACTTTTTAACGAAGTGCAGGAAATTGCTACTCCTCAACAATTGGAAATTATTCGCAGCATACACCCGGAAGAAAAATTTTGCGATAATACAGAGGATGCGTTTTGGAATTAATAAAACTTAACTTCGCCTGACAGGTTTCTTCATTTTTTCCATCCACCATGTATCAAATCGGATGATTTCGTAACCCATTGGATCCCATCTATATTCATCTTTACTATGCTTCAATAAATTGAGTTGATCCTGATATTTTGTAGCGACAGATTTGTAATTAAAATTTTCTTTAACTAGTGCTTTTAGCAATTGTAATATTAATTTTGGTCTAGCAATATTTTCAGCTCTGACTTTACTTAGTAATTTTCTAAATGTTTCAGTTCGATATTCCAACCAATCATAATTTTTTAATTCAATTATACATAACATTTCTAAAATTTTATACCCAAGCCACCAACCTGCTTTATCCTTTGTTAAAACAGTCTGCTTTTGAAGAAGCGCAAGACATTCCTGAAAATTTTGTTGAGCAAATTCAAGATTTGCCTTATAAAACATCCATTGTGAATGAATATAATTGCCAGGCTTAACGATTTTAAAGGCGGTTACTATCTTAATCTCTTCAAGTGCACTTTCAAAGTTATTTTTAAATAAATACGCAACAAATAGATTTGCATGTAATGATTCTTGATTTGGACTTCCAAAGTAAAAATAGTCTATATATTCATTGGCAAATTTGATTGTTTCATCATATTTATTAAGTTGTAGATTAATGTTAGACAAATACAATCCGGCAGAACCCATTGCATCTTTTGAGTGAACTGCAGGACTATTCTTTACAAGTTCTGCATATTTAATTGCTATCTTTTGAGCCTCTAAATAATCACTTATAAGATGAAAATAATAAATTTGGCTTCTATAATAATAATATTGCACTGTTGCATTGGAATTCTCTTCGCTTAATTTTTTTAATAAAATATTTGCTTCCTTAGATTTCTCAATGTAACTTAAATTTTTATTCGCATTTACCAAATTCGGCATGACGATCTGTTTATAGTAATCAAGTGCAATTAATTTATCTTTAATATCATCAATGTGTTCAAATTTATCCTTTGTTAACTGGTGATAACCAAGTACTGTTTTTGAAAGTGATCTCCTTGTTTGTTTTAAATCTTTAAGAAGTAGAAGTTCTTCAACTAACTCATATTTATTTGCAATTCGCTCTGCCTTTCTTAAAATAGCACCTGCACTTGAAATTAATTGCCTATCTAAAAGAATATCGGCCTCCATAATCATCATTCGCACTTGATACCTACTTTCATAAAATTTTGATTTGAATCTTTTAGACCCCTCCCCCCAAAATAAAATTTTTAATGCATCATGATACAACCTTTTCTTTAACATCGAAAAAGCTGCACCGGTTTTTGTTCCTAAGTACTCTGCGGCTTCCTTGTCACTTTTCGGGCTCTTTTCGAGGGCAATTTCAAATAGTTTATTTCTTAATATGCTGTCCTGTCTGCTGTTTATTGCGTAATACTTGCGCAAACTGCTGATCTCATTGGGCGAAAATGTTTGTATAAGTTGCGTTATTTTTTTCATATTTTTGTTACTAATGGCAGATTTTAGAGCCCTTAATTTTGTCACTAATTACTTCCCGATAGCATACACATATTAAATTTGTTTACTTCCCTTATTGCATTGGTCAGCATATTTGTTTTCCCTATAAACATGTTTTTGCGTGTAACAGACCTTTGATCTAATTTTAAAATACAAATAACAGCTAAATTAACTTAACCTTCAAAATTCAACATTATGGCAATCCTTTTTTCAATCCTTATGTCTTTGGGTATCTTTTCTAACCCTTCAAACAACAATGGTAATATACAAATGAATGATGCACAGTATCATAACAATGGGTCTGACGCAAAAGGAGGAAGCACTTGGGATACTGACTTTGGCGGTTAATTTATATCAACCCTAACACCTCAAAAATCTCCTATTTAAATTAATCTGGGGGATTAAACTCCTATGTGTTAATTTCTTCCACATATTATTCTGATAATTAACTGATTATCAAAATGATATGAAATTTCTATGTACCAAACACTCTGTTGAATTGAGCTAATTTTTTCCTTGCCTGTATTTTTTTTTCGTGTGACCTTGCACCCGTAATCAGAAACAACCTAAACTACGGGTATATGCTTCACACATTATTAAAAAACGAGCCTTTAAAAAGCGAAATGTTGATTCCGATCAAATCGTCGCTTGAACACATGTATTGTCACCACGACGGTTGGAAATTGTACAACAAATACAACTGGACAAACAAGTGTTTTGATTTTCTTCTGCAGAAGGAATCGCAAACCGGGGTAGAACGGGTTATTGTAAGTGTAAACTTAGATAACCAGGTAACACGACAGCACTACGACAATTTGCAAAAACTGTCGAAACGCTTACACCACGGAGGTAAGTCACCCGTCAAAAAGATCCTGATTTTCGACAATCCCGTAGCGTTTGAAGCTGCACCGGCCGATGTTGAGCTGATGTCAGTGAACGAATTGCTGAATGTAAGGCTACGGGCCACGGAACCAAAGCTTGTTGCTTGATTTAACCCTTAAGGATTTCGTGGCCCATTTTATCCCTCTTGGTTAGGAGGTAAGACTCATTGTGAGAGTTAGGGGCAATCTCTATCTTGATATTGTCCACAATTTCTAACCCGTAACCCTTCAAAGCTACCCGCTTTTTAGGGTTATTCGTTATTAGTTTAAGTTTTCGAATACCCAGGTTACGCAGAATTTGTGCACCAACTCCATAATCGCGCTGGTCCATAGTGAAACCGAGTTCTAAATTTGCTTCCACAGTGTCCATTCCATTTTCCTGCAATTTATAGGCTTTTAGTTTATTTAATAATCCTATTCCCCTGCCCTCCTGCTGCATATATAATAATACGCCTGTTCCGTTTTTTTCTATCATTTTTATGGCTGCATGCAATTGGTCGCCACAATCACAGCGCAACGAACCGAGAATATCGCCGGTAGCGCAGGAAGAGTGTACACGAACCATAACTGCATCATCTTCATTCCATGTGCCTTTTACTAAAGCGAGATGTACCTCTCCCGTAGTGGTTTGAGTGTAAGCATGCAATTCAAAATTTCCGTATTTAGTCGGAAGAGTAACTGCAACTTCTTTTGTGATGAGAGTTTCCTTCTGAAGACGGTATTCTACCAGATCTTTGATGGAAATTATTTTAAGGTCGTGTTTTTCAGCAACTTTCATAAGGTCGGGCAAGCGGGCCATGGTGCCATCCTCATTCATTATCTCAACCAAAACGCCGGCAGGTTCAAAACCGGCATAACGTGCAAGATCAATTGCTGCTTCGGTATGTCCTGTTCTTCTTAAAACTCCGCCCTTTTTAGCACGCAAAGGAAAAATATGACCCGGACGCGCAAGATCTTTAGCTTGTATTTCAGGATCTATCAATGCTTTCACACAAAGAGACCTGTCGATGGAACTGATACCTGTTGTGCAGCCATGTCCGATAAGATCCACCGAAACGGTAAACTGTGTGGAATGTAACGCAGTATTATCATCCACCATCAAACTCAAACCCAGTTCCTCGCAGCGATCTTCAATTAAGGGTGCACATATCAAACCTCTTCCATGTGTTGCCATAAAATTGATGATCTCGGGAGTAGCATTTCGGGCGGCAGTGATAAAATCACCTTCATTTTCGCGATTTTCATCGTCAACTACAATTATGAGTTTGCCGTTTTTTATATCCTCAATTGCTTCCGGGATGGTATTTAATTTTATTTCGTCCATGTCGTTTTTTAGTATTTAATCTATGTTGCGCTGTGTGGGATTCCAGGTATTTGACTTAATACCTCTGATCCATTTAATAAATCCTAGTAATAATGCCAGGTTCATCGTATAAAAATAGGCGATCAACCGAAGTGCAAAGTTATGGATATTTACGCTGCTTAAGAGTTTGTCGATGAAGGGGGTAATCAATCCCGCCAATTGCAAAAAGAACAGAATCCTGTAAAATAAGTTCTGCTCAGATAAAAACGCACTGGATACTAATGCTAAAATGAGAAAAAACGGACCTTTCCAGCGAAGAACTTTATGCGATAGAAAGCTGAATCCCGCACCAGTGAAAGGATTTAAAAGCAATTTGTAAAAGACACCTAAATTCTGAAAATTTCCCGCGGAGATCCTGATCTTCCTTTTGAATTCCTCCTCTACAAGATTAGAAACATCCTCATACACTTTAGCTTCAGGATCACTAATCGATAATTTTCCTGTATTTATCACCCCCAAGGTGATGTAAAAATCCTCCATCAGAAAATTTTGGGGTATCACCTTAAATAATGAAGATCGAATAGCATAACATGCACCAAAGGCACCCATCATAGTTCCCCAGATCAATCCTTCCTGGTACTTAATTTTATTTTCTCTGCGGATGTACGTTTCTTCCTGGAATGAAATGCCTTCCTTCAGTAAACCCGTGTTGATCACATTAGCACCAACAAGTCCTATCTTCTCATTTTTAAAATGCCTAACCAAAAAAGGAATTGTATTCTCATCAAACAAAATATTGGCATCGGTGAGAATATAGAGTAGCCCTTTTACGTCCGGGATCAATGCATTTATAATATTTGATTTACCACTTCTCCCTCCAAATTTTTTAAACTGAATTCGATATCCTTCTTTAATGAAATTTTCAATAATATTATCAGTTTTGTCGGTGCTGCCATCAGAACCAATTACCAATTCTAATTTATCCGCGGGATAATTTGTTAAAAAAACTGTCCTTATCTTTTTCTCCAGTACTTTTTCTTCATTGAACACCGACATAATTACACTCACCATCGGTTGAGCCTCTGCTGAAATTTCTGGCGTGCTTATTTTTTTGTGTTTTGACAAAATATTTAATATGAGGGGATAAAAAATATAACTATGCAACAAACACAGCACACAAAACCAGAATATAATTTGCCAGATCACCATCTATAAATTGGAATAAAAATCGGTTAATTGTTTTGTGAGTGTATTATTATTTAGGTGTCGCACAACAAAATGTTTTGCGACTTTGGCTTTTTGCATTGTACTAGTTTTATTATTGATTAGGTCGCTTAACATTCGAATAAAATCAGCATCAGAAACTGCAATGGAAATATGTTCATTCACCCCGGCAGGCATGCCCTCTGCGCCTTTAATAGTAGTTATTACAGGCTTTTCCATAGCCATTGCTTCCATGATCTTCAGTTTCATTCCACTACCGGATAATAAAGGCACTATACAGATAAATTTATCCTGAATAAATTCAAAGGCATTCGACACTTCTCCATGATATTGAACACCCTCAACTCCAAACAATTTCTCCCCAAGCCATACCGGTGCATTTCTTCCTGCAACATGAAATATGATAGCTGGGAATAATTTTTTTATTGCCGGGAAAATTTTATGAACGAACCATAATAATCCCTCCGTATTCGGAAGCCAGTCCAAGCCGCCAATAAAATAAAGATCTGTGCCATTTATTTCTGCGAAATTGTCCGGGATATTTTCTACATCAATTCCTGTTGGAGAATAATACACCTTCAACTTATCAGAAATATTTTTATAATGAACAGTATCGGTTAAAGAAATTGGAACAATTGCATCTGTCTTTTTTATTATTGTGTTTTCATAACGAAATAATTTTTTGGACTGCAATTTCAAATACCATTTTTCGAAAGGGTTTTTAGAATTTGCGGCGATATTTTTCCATATCTCTCCTTCCTGATTATGGCTTCTGTAAACAAATTTGGTTTTTGCAGCTTTAGGAATTAAAGAAAAATATTGGATCAGGTACAAACCTTCTGCCTGAATAATATCAAAAATTTCGTTGTTAACAAGTGATGTCAATTTTTTCAGGTAATCTCTGCTAAAAAATCTTTCCGCATGATATGGTGTATTTTTTACACCATTGGCTAAAGCAAACAAAGGTTTCACGTCAGAATTCACCCAAACGGAGTGAAATTTAATATTGTCGAAGCCATTTAATTGGATTCTTTCTGCATCAAAATGATGTTTTGGTGTGTTCATATAAAGTATGGTTATATTATTGCCATTCGCAGCCAGACCTTTAGCCATTTGAAGAATGGCTATGGCTTCGCCGTCCATAGGCGGCCAAGGATTTTTTTTTGCGAGCAATAATATATTCATATTGTGCCGCAAAATTAAGCATTCCACAATCAGCTATGAATACGTATTTTTGCGCGCACATGATAGGGAATAAAAAAATCGTGATCGTTCTGCCGGCCTATAATGCCGGTAAAACATTGGAACAAACTTATGGGGAAATTCCGATGGATATTGTGGATGAAGTAGTATTGGTAGATGATGCGAGCAAGGATGATACCGTTGAAGTTGGAAACAGAATTGGTATCAAACATATCATTAAACATGAAAACAACAAGGGATATGGCGGCAACCAGAAATCTTGTTATAATAAAGCGCTTTCGCTGGATGCGGATATTGTTATCATGTTGCATCCCGATTATCAATATACCCCCAAATTGATAGCGAGTATGGCGTATATTATTGCTCAGGACCTCTATCCTGTAGTTTTAGCCTCCCGAATATTAGGAAGAGGTGCCTTGAATGGAGGAATGCCATTTTATAAATATGTGTTCAATCGTTTACTTACACTTTCACAAAATTTATTGTTGCGACAAAAATTATCGGAATATCATACCGGCTACAGAGCATTTTCTGGTGAGGTTTTACGCAAAATAAATTATGAAGCGAATTCCGACGATTTTGTATTCGACAATCAAATGCTTGCACAAATATTTTTTGCCGGATATGAAATAGCGGAGGTAACTTGTCCCACCAAATATTTTGAAGATGCCTCCTCTATTAATTTCAGACGAAGTGTTATATATGGTTTAGGTGTTTTGAGAACATCTCTGCAATATCGTTTACAAAAATGGGGAATTGCGAAATTTGGGTATTTGACGCCGAATAAATAAATTGTTTTCACTCGATTTTAAAATTTAAGGATTTGTCATTTAAATCCAGGTTTTATTAAACTGAATCGTTACTTGATAGATTATAATGTCATCCGCCGCGGCGGATTTGTAATTATAATCAATGTTCATATCGAAAATAATGCGACCCCGCTGGGGTTTTGTTTTATTTGGGTCATGAGAGATATAGTTCTGTGATATAAATCCAATAAGAACTAATCACTCATAACGTTTGTGTCATAATAACGTTTTTAAGGTGAAATAATAAAGTGAGAGATGAAATTAGGAATTACTTCAACAATTTTAAAAGTAGCTTATTTATCAAGTAGTATTTATTGAATCGGCTATGCCTTTGTTACCACACGATTTCCTTTTCAATTCCCAAAGTGAATCTTTCTTAGTGTGGTCCTGCAGTCTCTCCTCACTATTGTTATGAACTAAGCAGTCTACCTTTAATTAAAGATCTCTCATGCCATCTTTTATTTCTGAACATAGGAGATATCATCAGCAGTTGATATAAACCCAAAGTAAATATCAATCCGAACAAAGAACCAAAATAAACATCCACCAAAAAATGTTGCATGAGATATACTCTTGATAATGCAACAAGCAAGGCTAATCCGAAAAACAAGTAACTGTAGTTTTTGTTTTTTACGAATATCGCAAATAAACAGAATAAAGTAAAGGCCGCAGCAGTATGTCCGGATGGAAAACTATGCCATTGATATAATTTTAAACCTTCTACGAAATGAATATCCTGACCCTGGAAATAAACAGAGGGCCTTGCCTCATTAAAAAAATCTTTTAATAATGAAATTAAAAATGCGGAGGTGAAGGAAATTATCGATGTAAGAACGCCAAAACGCAATTTCACAAAAAACAACAATAAACAAACAATGCCAATTGTATATCCATCACCCAACCAGGTAGCATATTTAAAAAAAATATCAGCAGAGGGGTTATGGTTTTTATTAATCCAAAGTGAAAATGAACCTTTGTCATAGACCAAAAGCAATGCGCCTGCAACCAAAAACCAGGTTAGACATAACAAAAAGAATATTTTATTTTCCCTGATTAATTTAACCATTATTTTTTGCGAAGAATAAAATGTTTTATCTGATTTAGTTTACTTCTGTAAAGTTCCCCATCAATAACAGGTGCATCATTTTTTGCTTTGATCGTAAGAAAATAACTAATTGGCGCGATAACAAAAATTGATAACCACATTCCAATAAATGGTGTTACAAAATTTTGTTCTGCCATTTTTTCACCGCTGATATTCAGAATGTAAAAAAATATAAAAATGAAAATTGAGAACAATACCGGCAATCCGAAACCTCCTTTTCGAATAATAGAACCAAGCGGAGCACCTACAAAAACAAATAAAAAACAGGCCAGCGACAAGGTAAATTTTCTGTGCCATTCTATCCAGTGATCTCTGATTTTGTCTTCTGTTAGATTCATTCGCAAAACGATCTGGTTGCTGTATCCGGAAAGGCTGCGCACTGTTTGTAAACTTCCTTTTATTACCGCATATCTGTTTTCAGAGGGTATGAGTTCTATAAATGATTTTTCAGATCCTGACTTCAAAGTATCGGGTAATTGATTGCTTCCTCCTCGCGATAAATGATAATGAGAGCGCAAAGTGGGTTCGAGCGTTGTTTTTTGACGTATTTCGTATTTCGCAAGCGAATCAATTGCAGTGGTAAGCTGTTGGATGTTTAACATTTTGTAGTGATTGGAATATAATTCCTCACTGGTATGCGTCATTTGAAAACCGGAAAGGTCCAATGTTTTTTCCCATTGATCAAAATTCATGCGCACATGTTCTCGCGATTTTTTATTTTTTAATTGCGAATTTAATTCCTCATATTGTTTTCCGTGATATAAAGTAAAAACCAAATTCTGATTGTCGGAAGTGGTCTGCATTTTCCCGCTTTCTGCAATTAAAACATTATCATTGGATTTATCTAACTCTTCATAAATAGTAACCTCCTGAATGGTAACATTATCCTCACTTTTACCACCGATAATTATACTGTAATTTTCTATCTCATTATAAAATTCATTTGGTTTAATATTCAAAGCCGGTTTTTGTTTGGTAATATCCACTAAGGTGACAACAAATTTTAAATAGGCCGATGGGAGTATATAATTGGAAAAAAGAAAAGCGCTTATCGCAATAAATAATCCGATAACCACTGTACTTCGCATAAAACGAAACATGGAAATACCTGCACTTTTAAAAGCCGCGAGTTCAAATCTTTCCCCTAAATTTCCATAAGTCATGATACAGGCAAGTAAAACCGCAATAGGCAGCGATAGGGGGACCATATTTGCGGAAGCATAAAAGAGTAACTTAAGTATTACCCACCATTCCAAACCTTTGCCAACGAGATCCTCAATGTACTTCCACAAAAAGATCATCAAAAAAATGATCAAGGCAATAATGAAGGAAATAAAAAACGGCCCCAGAAACGATTTTATAATATATTTGTCGATCTTGTTCATGTATGCTAACTCCAATTCAATTTGACGATAAAGAATCCGACCTTATGTTTAACAGGGAATTATTTCCTTTAAAACGACAGGTCAATCAAAAATTATATACTTTATTCGAACAAATCAAAACGAGTCTCAAAGATACTGTGCAACACAAACAATTTATTTTCCCTTCGGGAACAGATAGTGAAACAGGAAAAATTTCGCAGGGAGAAAATTTTCAAGCATACCCCTGGGTGATGTTAGATTTCCCGAAATTGTTTAGTAAACAGGATATTTTCGCATTCAGAACCTTATTTTGGTATGGGCATTATTTCAGTTTTTCCTTGGTTTTAGGTGGAAGATCAGCTGAATATTATCTTCCCATCTTCATAAAAAACAAAAATACTATTTTCGGAAGATCCTTGTATTTTTCTACACATGAAGACCCCTGGCAGCATGATATTACAAGTGAAAATTCCCATTTATTAGATGAAATAGCTGATGATCACATAAAAAAACTGGTTCAGCAAAATGGTTATCTTAAAATAACCGGGCGGATCCAATCAAATGATACAGGTGAAATTTGCAAACAGGTGGAGGAATTTTACATTACCATGCTCAAAACCCTCTCAGGTGGCACCGATACGAACCATTAAATTGTGTATCTGAGCATCCCACAAGCGTTTTTGGGCATCAAGTTCATTATCCTCTGCGAAGTCCGTCACAAATAATATCGTGTCGTTGGTAACTTCGGTTTTATCGATGCGGAATTCGAAATATTCTTCCGCATCCTGCCAATCCCAGCGAAAACGGATATAATCATCGTCATCAGTGCTGATTAGATCTGCAGTATCAGTCTCCCCTTGCCAGGTAAAGAAGAAGGTATTCCCATCATTGTCAACCGTATCGGCAAACCACTGTTGCAAACCCGTAGGTGTTGTTAGACAGTTATATAAAACCAAAGGACTCGACTTTATGATATATTCGATCGTAAATTTTTTCTTTTTTGACATTCGTTGCTTCGCCACTTAATTTTAGCTATAAGTTGCAAGTATAACATAATTTCAAAGGATACAAAATTTTTAGCAAATAATTTTGGTGTATAGAGTAAATATATCCTCGGAATCTGTTGATTTTCAAAATATCCATCAATTTTCAGAAATTTAGAGCAGCTCTGCGGGTCATTCATTAACTTTGTGCTCTCAAAAAATAACCTACAAAACAAGAGCTTTTATTATGAACAACTCGTATGAACTTACCCTTAAGGAGTGGAACCAGAAAGAAAAGGCCGCTGTAGAGCTAAGTGCTTTGGCGTCGCAACTTTGGTACGACAAATCAGTGGAACTCATTATTTTTCGACGTCAACTGGTAGATGCCCGTGCAAGTGAGATATTGAATCACCACTTATATGCGCAGCGTTTTTTAAATCGCCCTCTTACCATAGAGATCTCTTTGGCCCTTACTCAAGCCATAACAAAACTCGATCTTGCACCATCACGAATAGATCTGGGTCGTTTGGGAAGCGAATGGCTGTCTGAAGGGTCGAAATACGCAAGTCATGATGCATTTGTAATAGATAAAATGGCCGATTTTATCGGAAAAGATAAATTAGTGCTTAAACCAAAGGATGTGGTTTTATATGGTTTTGGCCGAATTGGTCGTATTGCTGCTCGAATTATTATTAATGAAGCTGGAAAAGGCGAACAACTTCGCTTAAGAGCAATTGTTACGCGTTCAAATTCGGATGAGGACATTATAAAACGCGCAAGTTTACTTCGACGCGACTCCATTCATGGAAAATTTCAGGGAACAGTTGTAGAGGACCTTGCAAATAAAGCATTGATCATAAACGGGCATACTGTATATATGATAGCTGGTGATAAACCTGAAAGCATTGATTACACTGCTTATGATATAAATGAAGCACTCGTTATAGACAATACCGGTATTTCTCGTGAACGTGAAAAACTCGCAAAACACCTCGAGGCAAAAGGTGTAAGCCAGGTATTACTTACTGCTCCGGGAAAAGGCGACATTCCCAATATTGTTCATGGCATAAATCACGAGAAATTTGACATAGCTAAAGAAACAATATTTTCCGCGGCAAGTTGTACTACAAATGCAGTTGTGCCAATTTTACATGTGATGGAAAATGCTTTCGGTATAGACCATGGCCATCTTGAAACTGTACACAGTTATACGAACGATCAGAATTTATTGGATAATTATCACAAAAAATCTCGCAGAGGCCGTTCTGCACCCATGAATATGGTAATAACAGAAACAGGTGCAGCAAGTGCAGTGGCAAAAGTTTTACCTGATCTTGCAGGAAAATTTACAGGCAATGCAATTCGTGTTCCCACACCTGATGTTTCTTTAGCCATCATGAATTTAACACTTAAGAAAAATGTTACCATTGAAGAAGTGAATAATGTGCTTAAAGAGGCATCATCACATGGTCAACTTGTTGAACAGATCGATTACAGCATGAGTTTGGAAATTGTGAGCAGCGATTGTATCGGTAACAGCCATTGTGTTATTGTTGATGCTCCTGCTACCATTGTTTCCAAAGATGGAAAAAGTGTTGTGTTATATTGCTGGTATGATAATGAATTTGGATATACCAAACAAGTAGTTCGTTTATCGAAGTATCTTGCAGGTGTTATTCGTTTGAGATATTATTAAATAATTAAATTCATCCTGCAAACAAACAGGATGATATATAGTGAATTTGCAAAATAAAATAAGGAGTGATAATTCTTTTCCAAAAGTTTTGAGCTCCATTTAATGACGCTTGCGTCATTAAACATTTGCTAATTTGCTAATTACCAAATTTGCTAATTAATTCTATGTTTGAAAATTTATCCGACAGGTTAGAAAGTGCCTTTAAAAGTTTAAAGGGACAAGGTAAAATATCAGAGATCAATATTGCTACCACGGTAAAAGAAATTCGCCGTGCACTTGTTGATGCTGATGTGAACTATAAAATTGCGAAGGAATTTACAGATACTGTAAAAGAAAAAGCAATGGGTCTTGATGTATTGACCTCTGTTTCTCCGGGTCAATTAATGGTGAAGATAGTGCAGGATGAATTAACTGCCCTGATGGGTGGTGAAAAGATCGACATCAATATAAAAGGTTCTCCCGCTGTTATTTTAATTGCGGGATTACAAGGTTCGGGTAAAACAACGTTCAGTGCAAAACTTGCAAATCATATTAAATCAAAACTTGGAAGAAATCCACTTCTTGTTGCCTGCGATATTTATCGTCCCGCCGCTATTAACCAATTACAGGTTTTAGGAGAACAAATTGGTGTACATGTATATGCTGATCTTGAAAATAAAAGTGCAGTTGATATTGCCAAAAAAGCAATTAATTATGCAAAAACCAATAGCCATAATGTAATAATTATAGATACCGCCGGTCGTCTTGCCGTAGATGAGGCGATGATGGATGAAATTGCAAATATTAAATCGGCCACTAATCCTGGAGAGACATTATTTGTTGTGGATTCGATGACCGGACAGGATGCAGTTAATACTGCGAAAGCATTTAACGACAGATTGGATTTCGATGGAGTTGTATTAACTAAATTAGATGGTGATACAAGAGGTGGTGCTGCCTTATCCATTAAATATATTGTTCAGAAGCCTATAAAATTTGTAAGTCGCGGAGAAAAAATGGATACGCTGGATATTTTTTATCCCGATCGTATGGCTCAGCGTATTTTAGGAATGGGTGATATTGTTTCCTTTGTTGAAAAAGCGCAGGAACAATTTGATGAAGAAAAATCGGCTGAATTACAACGCAAGATCCGCAAAAATCAATTTGATTTTGAAGATTTTTTGCAACAGTTGAAACAGATCAAAAAAATGGGAAACATGAAGGATCTGTTGGGAATGATTCCGGGAATAGGAAAACAAATTAAGGACATGGATATAGACGAAAAACAATTCGCCAAATTAGAAGCCATGATCTTGAGTATGACACCTGAAGAAAGGGGAAATCCGGATATTATGACTGGGACCAGGAGACAAAGAATAGCAGGTGGAAGTGGTTCAACTATTCAGGATGTAAATCAATTCATGAAACAATTTGAAGAAATGCGCAAGATGATGAAGATGATGAATAAAATGGGTGGAGGCGCAAAAGCTGCCAGAGCATTGGGTGGTATGATGGGTAAAAGATAATTATAAATGAAAACTACAATTACCACATTTTTTTTTATCATTTCATTGCAGGCTTTTGCACAGAAAGAAGCACCTATTTTTATTCCTGATACCATAGTACATATTGAATATTACAAATCAAATCAGGTTAAGATCTATGATGAACGAATAGAGGGAGTTCCTTCTAATCAATATTCCCTTAAACGTTGGTATACCAGATCGGGGAAAACAATTTTATACGACTCCATAGATGCAGCTAAAAATATTATCTACATAGCAGTATACAGAAAGAACGGAACACCAATAACAGAATTGCGTGAAACAAATACAAATTATACCGTAACATATAGAAACAGAAATAGTCAGATCACCGATATTTATTCCGGTATATTAAGCGAACGCAAGACAAAGTGGGAAATTTATGAAAATGGCATTAAGGTTAAGGATTCCATTTACGACAAATATTCCAATCCCGATCTTGATACTTTAAAATATTATGAAGAAGTTGTTGTAAAAGGAAAAAAAACCACCGTACGTCAAAATATGTCAGGTGATTCAAAGATCACATTGGAAAATCATATTCGCATGATATATTCCCAAGATTCTGTTTTGATTAGTGAAAGTTTATATAATTTCAGAGTAAAAAACTGCGGATACTTTATTGAATACTATCCAAGCGGTTCAGTATTAAATATTGGTGAGTTCGATAAACGCGGGTATAAAAACAACGATTGGTTATATTTTGATGAAAAAGGAAATGTTACGAAAAGGGAGAGGTTTTATAAGGGGGTGAATGTGTTTAGGTGATGGGGAGTAAACAGTGGGCAGTGGGCAGTGAGCAGTGGGCAGTGGGCAGTCCTCCTTCGCTAAAGCTACGGAGGATGAATTTGTAACATTGATCCCGCGTCTCCCTTGCCATTAGTGAGACCCTCGCTAAGAGCGAGAGCCTCACTAGCTCCGAGTTAAGAAATTTGCAAAATTCCACCGTTTTTTTAAGTGGCTAAAAAGGAGAAAAGGAATTAGGAGTAAACCACATTCGCTCAAGCTACTTTGGCTATTAGGAGTTTAAATTTTTTCCGAAATTTCACTAAATCCCACCGTTTGTTTTCCTACTTCCTATTTCCATTGATCAGGCAAGTAATAAAAAGCTCAAATGTTACCGCGATCCCGGCTGTTCAATTATCAATTGTCAATTATCAATTGTCAATTATCAATTAATTTGTGGCTGTTCAATTATCAATTGTCAATTATCAATTATCAATTATCAATTAATCGACCGATATCCCGCCATTATCTGCGCAGCAATATCCTGTTTATTGAATTTTTTTATTTGTTCGAATCCACGTAGACGCATTTCGTTTCTAATTGTGTCGCTGATAATTACGGCATTAATTTTTTCTGCTATATCTTCCGGTTTTGTGGGATCGAAATAAAATGCTGCATTTCCGCCAACCTCAGGTAAAGATGAAACTGCGGAAGTCATAACAGGACAACCACTTACCATTGCTTCGAGAACGGGAATGCCGAATCCTTCGTATAAACTCGGGTAAATAAAACTTATTGCTTTTTGATATAAGGCGGGTAAATGTTCTGTTGGTACATTCTCTAAAAAAATAAAAGAATCCTGTAATTTATTAGCGTGAATAAATGTTTTTACTTTTTCTGAATATTCTTTACCATTTCCAACCACAACACAAGGCACTCTTTTTTCTTTTGGGATCAATAAATATGCTTTGCAGATATTCAATAAATTTTTTCTTTCATTGATACTTCCAACATATAAAATATATTCGGAGGGGATATTGTACAATTTAATTTTGTTGGCTATTTCTTCGGCAGATTCGCGGTCATAAAAGAGGTCCTCACAACTCTGATAAATAACTTTAATTTTAGCGGGAGAGATATGATAAAATCTGATAATATCGTTTTTAGTTGCCTCACTTGCAGCAAATATCAGGTCGCTGTTCTTTACGGCAAATTTTGATTTGAGGTCGTAAAATTTCCTGTCGACACCCGGATAATATTCCGGAAAATGATCAAATATCAGATCGTGAATGGTAACCACCGATTTAATATGCGAAATTTTAAGGGTAAAGGGAATTTCATTGCTGAGTCCGTGATAAATATCAACATTGTGTTTTACTATATCCCTGCGCACACCGAAACTGCGCCAGACAGAACCCCTGCCTACAACCATGTGTGTATTTTTATTAAAGGCGAAGGGTAACTTATTTTTTAGCGTAGGCGTAAATAAAAAGTATTCGTTTTCGGGATAGAATTCGGCGAGGTTTTGGACAACTGTCCTGCTGTAATTGCCCAGTCCCGTTGTGTTTTGAAATATCCGTTTTGCATCAAAACCTATTCGCATAGGGCGAAGATATAGAAGTATGGTCAACTTATGTAATAAGGGTATGTTGATAGGTATTGGTGGTTTGGAAGGGGCAAGAGATGTAGCGTAAGGAGGGTGGTAAAGAGGAATAGTTGCATAGTGTGATTATTACACTATGTTTTGAATAGGCTCTGAATAAGAAAATCTATGTTGCGTTGAATTTAGAAGATTTTAAAGTGAACATGAAAACTTGATCAGGGAAGAAGGGGGTTTTGGATTTCATATCCGTGTTGTTTGAGTAAGGGAAAATTAAGGTTTAAATTTTGTGCTCAGTATTCTGGTAATAAGGACCCTGAATAAGAAAATCCAGGATGCGTTGTCTTTAGAAGATATTTCAAGTAAACATGGAAACTTGTTCGGGGAAGAAAGGTTTTTTTAGATTTTCTATCATGTTGTTTACGGTAGGGAAAATTAAGATTTAAATTTTGTGCGCGGTATTCTAGAAAGAGGGACCCTGAATAAGAAAATCCAGGAAGAGTTTTCTATAGAAGATATTTCAAGTTAACATGTGAACTTGTTCGGGGAAGAAAGGTTTTTTTTCAGATTTTCTATTCAGGGTAACCCCGAGTACGAAAATCATTTGGGAATTAATTTTAACCCGAGAAATTTACTAATGATTTTCTACTCGGGGTAAAAAAAAACCGGGCTCCTCTCCCGGTTTTTGGTACTTCGCCATTACGGCGTCGTATTTAATTCTGAATATATACAAGATTTTTATTGGATAATAAATTTACCTGTCTGACTCACATCAACTCCTGTTAATCTGAAAATATAAACTCCGGCTGAAAGGTCAGAACGATCGATAGTGATGGTGTTTGACGATGTGGTAATTGTTCTGATGAGATTTCCATTCATGTCGCTCAATTCAATTACAAATTGCTTTCCGGTGAAATTGGTGAAGTTCAATACCGCTGTTTCACTGAATGGATTTGGTTGAATTTTTACATTTAATGGATTTGCAGAAAGTATTTCCACTCCTGTTTCTGTTACGGTTACACAAGCTTCGTTAAGATCCGTAACTACTTCTTCAAAATTTTCATTTACGGCAGCAGTAAAATGTTTGATACAGAATTCTGCAGGATAGGTTGCGCTATAAAATATTCTGAATGTTGGAATTGGTTCATGATGTATCTGATAAGGAACTTCATTCATTCCCAATGCAATCACTTCATCAGCTGTATGGGTGATCTGAAAATTAGAACCGAAGGTTTCAGGACATAAATTAACAACAGAATCTATTGTTAATCCTTCCATTGTAAACTGCGTACCCATAACTCTTGCACTTGGATTTAAACTATAAATATCCAAATAATTGAATGCAGGATTTACAGAGCCGATACTATATGTTACTGTGTCAGAAGTATTTATTAATGTTTGTGGAAGTTCACAAAGATCAGTGGCATGTGTGTATCCTAAAGCCTGGTTTGAACATCCCATTACTAAAGCTGCATCAACAACATCGATATCGCTGTCGGCATTTGCATCATTACACATTTCTGCAATAATGGTATTAGCTAAAATATTATCTATATATAAATCAACATCATTTACCGTTCTTGTGCTGTCTTCATTTAAATCACCTACATGATGCCAACCGTTACAATTTCCTTCGCAATCTATTTTAGCAGTCCCCCAAATTTCACCGAGGCAATCTAAAAATGCAATACAATCATCTATCATTTCTGCACTGATATTTCCATCAATATCACGTGTAATGGTCATACACCGCGACGACCAGTTATTCGCCAGGTTTACCTCTACTCTTCCGTCCACATCGGGATGATTTTCCCAATTCACCCTTGCAACAAAGGTATAAGTTCCATCCGGCACATCCGTAATATCTATCCATTGGCCTCCGGTGCCCAATCCATAAGCATCATAACAACCTACTGAAATTCCCATATCAGCACCGGTATATCCACCAATTCCGCAAAGATCCATTACGGCAAAACCGTTTTTATGACCTACAGCAAGTTCTTCACCGTCTTCAGTATAAAGTTGGTATTCGCCATAGTCAACATAATGTGTATGTCCGTGGCAGGCATCATACTGCAAAAATGGGTTTTCAGCTGCGGTTCCGATATGATAATCTTCATCACCATAATTCCATATTTTAATTCCGAATCTTATAATAGTTCTTACACCCGGACCTGTTAAAGATCCTTCTTCAATATAACAAGCATTTGTCCAGTCATCTGCATCAATTGTTGTCAATTGAAAATCTGTTCCCCATCCTGCTCCTATATCACCGTCAAAATAAGTAGGATCCAAAACAAGATCCGGTCCCGAAGGGCAATCAGGATTTCCTGGATACATACAAGACCCGTCACTAACAATTGCAAGTGGAGAATAATTACATGCATAAGGATCCAGACAACCCGCCGGAGCACCCGAATAAGTTAGTGACCATTGAATGGAAGTTCCACTGCAATCAACATCATAATCGCCGATTCGGATAAATATTTCTGTGCCTTCCTCCAGAATCGCAATGATCTGTGATTGTTCACCACAAAAATCGTCGTTATATGCCATCGTTCCTTCCGCTAATTCCGTAGGCACTAATCCGGCACAATGATCATAAATATAAATTTTTGTATTACAGGTATTTCCGAGATCACAAGTTGTAAAAATATAGGAGCCTGTTACCGGTACAATATAATTATACCAATAATCAGGATTTGGGGCCGTATAAGTTCCCTCAGAAATAACAACTGCTTCCGTGCAATCGTCACCCGGCGAAAATGGAGCCGGTAACATCACGGTTTTAGTTTCTACTTCACCTGCGAAAAGGTTGTTTGTAGAAAAAGTTACAAGTGTTAAAATGGCAATGAGGATAAATTGAGGAGTAATTTTTCTTATCATTTTAATTGAATTTTCTGACCTTAAATGTAAAAATATTGTTTGGGATTACAAAATAATTTTAAACTCTGAGATTTAGGAACTTAGTGATTTTAGTTCCAATGCTACTGCTGCAACGGTTCTAGGAGAATTGCCGACAAATATTTTTTTGCCGATAATAAAAACGGGTCGTTTCAGAAAGGTGTATTCCTGTAAAATATACTTGCGGTAATCCTGTTCCGATAGCACCATTTCATTCAATCCCC
>JAYSYX010000359.1:0-7630 GCA_043727235.1 Bacteroidota bacterium | reverse complement strand
TTATAACTCCACCTTGTTGGTCGAGATCAAAGTTATTTTCATCCGTATCAAAAAAATCGCTTTCCGAATCATCATCAAAAGGAAATGGAAGATCGGGAGGGGTATCTTGCGGAATGACCGCCGATAATGCATAAGATGAACCCGACGAGGAATAATTATATTCCTTGGGTTCTGAAAAAAGGATTCCTGCGAGCGCCGTGGCACCGATTGTAGTTCCTAATAAAATTTGGGGAATAAATTTAGATACTGCCAAAACCTCGTGTTTACAAATTCTTCAATGCTGATTTTATTAAAGTTTCTACATCGTTGACTCCGGGATCAGATTTCAATACCGCTGCAACAGCCTTTTCCCCTTGCAGACGGCTGAACCCAAGCATCGCCAATGCACTTAACGCTTCATCTCTTATAGTATTGTGCACATTCCCAAAAGAATTTTCCGCCGAAATTGATGTCTTTCCAATTTTATCTTTCAGATCTATCAACAGCCTTTTTGCCATTTTAGGACCCACACCTTTTATACTTTGCAATAATTTGTCGTTTTCCCGCAAAATTGCATCTTCCAGGTCTGCGGCGGTCATGCTGGAAAGTATCATTCTCGCTGTATTCGGACCAACTCCCTGCACGGATAATAAATGTATGAACAGATTTTTTTCGGCTTCATCGGCAAAACCATATAAGATCTGTGCATCTTCCCGAACATGCAAATATGTATGTAATTTCCCTTTCTCCAAAGTATGCACCTTGGAATAGGTATTCAGGCTAATATTCACCTGATATCCAACACCATTGCATTCTACAATGATGTAGGCAGGATTTTTTACTTTAAACTCTCCGTTCAGATAGGCGATCATACTCAAAACACTCTGTGCTTTTCACGTATTTCCGATCCCAAATGGAACCAAAAAATTCGCATATTGCAAATATGAGATATATAAATATTTTTTTATTTAAAATGTTATAATCGTTGTGTCAAATCTTTCAATAAACATTCTTTCTGCTTCAGAAAACTATATTTTTCGTTTAGATTTCACTTGTGCATCCGTAACTGCAATGGCAACCATGTTCACTATCTCGCGAACGGAAGATCCCAATTGTAAAATATGAACAGAACGCTTCATACCTAATAAGATAGGACCTATTACCTCGCATTGACCCAGCGAATGCATCAATTGATAACCAATATTCGCAGCCTGTAAATTAGGGAAAATAAGGGTATTCACATTTCTGTCAACCACCGCACTGAAAGGATAATTTTCTTTCATCAAATCGTTGTTGAAGGCAATATTCACCTGCATTTCACCCTCTACTATCATCCCCGGAAATCTTTCTTTTAAAATTGAAACAGCATTCCGCACCTTCACCGTATCCTCATTTTCTACTGATCCGAAATTGGAATAGGATAAAAGTGCAATCTTGGGCTGTATATTAAATTGACGAACGGCTTTAGCGGTGAGTGCAGTAATTTCAACAAGTTCTTCGGTGGAAGGAGTAAAATTAGCAGTGGTATCCGCAAAAAATATAGGTCCGAGTTTGGTTAGAACGATATGCATCCCTGCAACGCGATTTGAACCGTCTTCCTTGCCAATGATCTGCAAAGCGGGTTTGATTGTTTCGGGATATTGTCTTGTTAAGCCTGATATCAATGCGTCTGCTTCCCCCGTTTCTACCATCATCGCTCCGAAATAGGTGCGATCGCGCATCATTTTTTTACCTTCATAAAGATTAATTCCGCGTCGCATTCTTTTATTAAAGAACAACTCACCAAAATGTGCGCGTTTTTCATCCTGTTCTCTTGCACGTGTGTCAATTATCGGAACATTCTGAAGATCCAGCTGATTTTCCTCAATAATTGCACGGATCTTATCAACCGGTCCCAATAAGATAGGTTTTGCAATTCCTTCTTCTTTTACGATCTGGGCCGCTTTTAATATTTTGAAATTATCAGCTTCGGCAAATACAACTCTTTTTGGATTTTGTTTCGCTTTGCTGGTAATGGCTTTTATTAATTGTTCCTCTAGTCCGAGTCGGGTGGAAAGTGTTTGTTCATATTCTTCCCAATCTAGGATAGGTTTTCTGGCAACACCCGATTTCATTGCAGCTCTTGCTACAGCAGGAGCAACACGTGTAATTAATCTCGGATCTACAGGTTTGGGGATGATGTAAGTTCTTCCGAATTGAATGTTTTTTTCGCTGTAAGCCATGTTCACAAATTCGGGAACAGGTTCCTTGGCAAGTGCAGCCAAGGCGCGCACAGCTGCAACTTTCATTGCTTCATTAATTTCTGTGGCCTGAACATCCAAGGCTCCTCTGAAAATGTAGGGGAATCCTAAAACATTATTTACCTGATTAGGATGGTCAGATCTGCCTGTTGCTACAACTACATCTTCTCTGGTATTCACTGCGTCGTCGTATGGAATTTCAGGGGAAGGATTTGCAAGTGCAAAAACAATCGGATCTTTTGCCATGGTAAGCAACATTGCAGGTGTAACGATATTTCCTTTCGATAATCCGACAAAAATATCCGCATCTACTAATGCTTCTGCAAGAGTATTTGCCTTACTCTCGTTTACGAATAAACTTTTATATTCATCAAGACCCTCGCGATTGGTGTTAAGAACACCCTGACTATCGAGCATAAGGATATTAGTTCTTGTAATGCCTAATTCCACAAATAATTTAGCACAGGATATTGCGGATGCTCCTGCTCCTGAAAACACCACCTTTACTTCCTGTAATTTTTTCCCTACTATTTCAACTGCATTGATCATTGCAGCACTCGCTATGATTGCGGTGCCATGTTGATCATCGTGCATAACAGGGATATTCAGTTCTGCCTTTAATCTTTTTTCAATTTCGAAACACTCCGGAGCCTTTATGTCTTCCAGATTTATACCACCAAATGTGGGTTCCATTGCTTTTACTATCTTCACAAAATCATCCACATCGGTGCAATTGAGTTCAATATCAAAGGCATCTATATCAGCATAAATTTTAAAGAGTAAACCTTTGCCCTCCATTACCGGTTTTGACGCTTCCGGGCCAATATCACCCAAACCTAAAACCGCAGTTCCATTGGTTATTACAGCAACTAAATTTCCCTTTGCCGTGTATTTGTATACGTTTGCGATATCTTCCGCAATTTCAAGACAAGGTTCGGCTACTCCGGGAGAGTAAGCAAGGGAAAGATCGCGTTGTGTTTTTGTTGATTTTGTTGGAATTACTTCAATCTTACCAGGACGACCGGTAGAGTGATAATCGAGTGCGTCTTTCTTTCTTAATTTTTCAGGCATTGTAACCTACATTTTGCCAAATTCGGCATTAAAAAAATACTTATTCGCCTGAAATAATGAGGCGGAGGGCAAAAATAATGCGTAGGTCTTGCTAATTGTAGAAAGTAACACTAAATCTGCATCAACAACATGTGATTTTTATCAGAAGCGTTCCTACTTTGAACTGTATATTTTGAAAAAGAGGCTTAAAGGTCTTGATTTACAGAAAAAACAAGGGAGAGAAACTTGGCGTTCCTCTCCCGATACCTAAATGTATGATGCATGATTATCCGTTATTTTTTATCTTTCTTTTCACTTTTTTTTCCTTCACGTTTGCTTTGGAAGGTTTCTTATTTTCATCTTTTTTTACTTCCTGTTTCTTTTCTCCGGTTTTCACGCCTGTTTCATTTGATTGTTTATAATTCCTATGGCCTTGCACAACATAATACTTAGGGTCATCGCTGTCTTTTATCACATATTGTCGAGGTGGAGAGTTTTTGTATTTTGCATATTTTACAACATAAACTTTATGTTGTAGCCAAGGGCTTGGTTTGTTGATCACCACCTTGTATGAAGAATAAAGATCGCACCCATAAGAACCCGGAAGAGCGGATGCATGCAACCAGGTACCGCCGGATAAGTAATAATAAGTTCTACCAGGAACATAATAATATACCTCACAATCAGGTATGTAGTAGTATTCTACATAATTATACCCCACTGGTCCCCACAATGGTTGCGAACTAATATTTACTTTAACAATTTGAGCATTTAACTTCGTTTGTGAAATTATGCCAATCATTAAACCTAAGATCAAAATCATCTTTTTCATAATTCCTCCCTTTTGGAATGGTAGCTCCAAATATGTGCCCTCAAGTGAAATTTTTAAAAGGAATAGTGTTTCAATTTAAATATAACATATTGATTTAGAATATTTTATGAAAAAATTGAGAAAAACTTTATTTTTTATAATTGGACCGATAAATTTATGTGCAAATCTGAAAGATTGTGGTTTTCCTCCCCAACAATGAGTAAAGTTGAAGCATTCAGTCTTTTTGTTTTCAGTGCCCCTTGTGGTAATACAGAACTTGACAACAAATGGATCCCTTTTGGATTTTTTTGAATAGCTTATTAATATAGATCAATTTTTTATTTGCTTGATTGCGGCGTCTCTGTATTTTCTTGTCTGTAATTTTTATGGCCTTTCACAACATTATATTTTTGATCATTACTATCCTTAATATTTGTTTGCAAATTCCTGGCAGATTTATAGTCTGCATATTTAACAAAATAATTTTTATGACGTAGCCAGGGTTTAGGTTTATTGATTACAACTTTATAATTCGGATATAATTCACAACTATATGCCGGAGGCAACTTTTTTGCGAACAACCATTCGCCTTCGGAATAATAGTAAAAGGTGGAATTCAAAACATCATAGTAAACATCACCGCCGGGTATATAATAATATTCTACATATCTGTATCCTATCGGTCCCCATAGGGGTTGGGCGCTGATATTCGTTTTTCCACCTTGGGCCTTTAGTCCGCTAAAGGCTATAACATTTGTAATCAATACAAATGATAAGATCACCGTTTTCATAACTATCTAATATGAGTTAGGAGGAACCAATTACATGCCCTTGGTCGATATAGTGAAGAAAAGCAAATTTGAAAAATCAAGCTATTGATTTTCAACTAATTATGATATTTATTTAGAAATATCTATTTAGAATGTTTTTAGAAATTAAATGGATTAAGAGAAAATCTATGCCCTGAGTGGCAATTTATCCCCATATAAAAACAGAAATGATAAAAAAATAATTTATTTATCTTTAACGTATCGCACTGAAAAGCCATTTGCTCGTCTGTAACTCGTTATTTCAATTTCACCTGTAGATTTTGTGATATGTATGGCATATGCAGTTTGTTCGGCATCAGGAGTTGCTGTCCAGTAAAAAGCATAGGTCTCCAAAAATCCGAATAATTCCTCACCTTCATTGATATTGGCACTTTTATAACCTCCGGCAAGCAAATGGATGCTTGAATCATTATCAGCTAACATTTTAGGCCCAGCTTTATTTATATCGCCAAGATAATTAATGAGTACCCACCATTCATCCAGCGTTGGTAAATGCCAGCCGGGAGGGCAAGCTGCAAGGGCATTGCTGTAGTAATAAAGTCTTCCGTATTTTGAATCGATGGTGGAATCGTTGTTATATAAAAAGCTTTTTGGGGTTTTATAGTCCCAATTCATGGTCATCCATTCCTGATTGCCGATCTTAACCGATTGAAATGGTTTTTTTGCATTGATTTGGGCAGATAAGGTGTGATCTGCTATAAAAAACAGTAAAAAGGATAAAATATATGATCTCAAAAGCCTCATTTTATTTTCCTTTGAATTCAGGTTTTCTTTTTTCTAAAAATGCACTTGTGCCCTCCACAAAATCTTCAGTTTCAATACATTGGCCAAATTGTGTAATCTCCGATTGATACGCATCTCCCACATATCCACCACCTCTGAAATGTGCATTTACACATTGAATCACCTTAGAAACTGCAACCGGACCCTTCGTGATTATTTTTTTCAGAATTTCTTCACATTTAGCGAGCAATTCAGTTTGTGGCACTACGTGATTAACTAAACCGAGATCTTTAGCCATCGCTGCATTTATAGAATCTCCGGTCATTAATAGTTCCAATGCCTTGCCTTTTCCTATCAATTCTATCAGTCTTTGAGTTCCTCCATATCCAGGTATAAGACCTAAATTAACCTCAGGTTGCCCGAAAATAGCATTTTCGCTGGCTACACGTAAATGACAAGCCATTGCGAGTTCACAACCTCCCCCAAGCGCATAACCATTCACAGCGGCAATAACGGGTTTGTTGTAAGTTTCTATCTTGTCGAACGCGTCGTGACCGTTTTCACTCATGGTCTTACCCTGATCAGGAGTAAAATCGGCAAACTCAGAAATATCGGCACCCGCAACAAAGGATTTTTCTCCTGCTCCGGTTATGATAACACCCTTCACTTCATCGTTATACATAAATTCTTCAAACACCTCATCCAGTTCCACAATTGTTTTGATGTTGAGCGCATTAAGATTTTTTGGTCTGTTGATGGTGATGTAGAGAATATTGTCTTTTATCTCCGTGATTAAATTCTCGAGTTGCATTGAACTAATTTTTCACAAATATATAGAGGATAAAGCGAACCAGTTTTAAAAAGGTGTTTTGAGTTAATACCTTTGGAGGATGGAAAATTTGTTTGAAGATATTCCCGAATCAAATAAGCAGCAATGGCTTTCGCAGGTTACCAAAGATCTGAAGGGTGCTGATTTTAACGAAAAATTAATACATACCGTTGCAGGTATCGAAATTCAGCCTCTTTATACGAAAGATGATATTCCGGAATATGTTCATGATACTTCAGATGATTTTTTTGCAGAACTGGATCCGGAATTTGCAGATGGAGGAACAGATGATTCTTCCCGCGGTATTACCTGGAATATTTGCGAGGAAGTAACCATGCATGAAAATGAGATATTAAATGATCTGGTAATTGAATCATTAAAACGCGGTTCAAATTATATTCGTTTGAGTGCGGAGTCTGATATGGTTTGGGATCTTGTTGTGGATCATATTCGAAAATTAAAACACGCAGCAAATTTTGCATTTAATGTTGATGGTGATCTTACAAAGGAAGAAATTGTAAGTATCTGGCGTGAGCGTATCGGTTTTATTGGCGAAAGAGATCGTTTGGTGCAATCGCTGGAATTTGATCCTATAGGTTATTGGTTGCAAACTGGAAATATTGTTAATGAAAATAAATCATTTAGTAATCTTGCTGATCTGTTTTTCAGAATATCCGGACATTTACAAGATTGTAAGTTATTAAAAATTGAATATATTTTTAAGGAGGAAGAAGATGTAGTGGAGCAATTGGCAAACACTCTTGCAATTACAAGTGATTATTTTGATCAGTTGTCAGAACGCAATGTTCCGCTGGAAGAATTAATTCATTTAATCACTTTCCGTTTTACAATTGGGAGCAATTATTTTCTGGAAATTGCAAAACTGCGCGCATTTAAAGTGTTGTGGAATAATTTATTGAAAACATTTATCGAGGATATAGATTTTATTCCAAATCCATACATACATGTAAGCACTTCAAAATTAAATTTAAGGGGGGAAGATAAACACAGTAATTTATTGCGCACAACTACGGAAGCAATGAGTGCTGTGCTTGGAGGATGTGATGTATTGAGTGTTGGTGGATATGACCCTGACCAGACAGAACCAGATGCATTTGCAAAAAGATCGGCTACGCATATTCAGAATTTATTGAGATATGAGTCACAC
>JAYSYX010000358.1:0-7647 GCA_043727235.1 Bacteroidota bacterium | reverse complement strand
CCCATCATTGAAATTTTAGTGATTGTTTTAGTCATTTCCTTTTCTCCGTGATCATCAAAATACAAAACTGTGGTGATATCACCTACCATCATGGAATTGGTAATTTTGGAGGTCACAATTGCAGATTCTATCTGATACCTTTGGGAAGCACCATCAACGGAGTCACTTGCATTTCCGGAATTGCTGGAAGAGTCAGCTTCTCCATTATCTTTGGTTGAATTATTACAAGAAATAAATTGAAGGGCCGAAATAATGGCCAAAACAGGTAAAATGAACTTTTTCATATTTTATTTTTAAAATGAAATAATTGATCCCCGAAAGTAAATTAAATCATCTCGCCAAATACATTTTCCCAAATCCGGATTTAAAATATTGATCTGTGCCAACATCATATTTTTCCAGCGAATCGCCAGCAAGTTTTGTAACAACACGATACAGATATAATCCGTTTGCGAGTTGGTCGCCAAACTTATCAGTTCCATCCCAGGTAAAATCAGTAATATTATTTCCGATATGTAGCTCACCCAATTCATCGCGCATGATCTCCCGCACAACTTTCCCACTTACTGTCATGATCTGAATTTTAAAATAATCAGGCACTTCACTTCCTGTTAAAGTGAAAACAAATTTGGTTTGTGATGTAAATGGATTGGGATAATTCATTACATTGGAGATCATCGCTTTATTTATCACTTCGAAGGTAATTCTGTAGTCAATAGCACCAGCGCGGTTACCACTTGCATCCTTACCACGCAATTGCAATTCGTATATGCCATCTTGTTCAAAAATAGGATGCATTTCTACCCTTGCAAGATTATTTTCAGCAAGGTTATTCGTATCAGCTGGATAAAATACTGTTGTAGTTCCGTCAAAATAAAAATCATGTAAACTTTCATCAGGATATTTTATGCTGATATTCATGAGTGAAGTATCAGATAAGGCCAAATATTGATTTTCATCCTTCAAACTAATAGTGATCATAGGTTTTGCACTTACAATATCACCATCAAAAATATGAACCCCGTCAAAGGTAACATCCAATAAAGGATCTCTTATATCGGGATTATTATTTAATTCCAGATATGCCAGATTATTAAAATGAAATTGTTCCGGTTGATCATTATCTGGATTCACTTCAACTATTAATGTATTACTGCCGGAAGGGATATCGAATGAATTAAATTCCAATATGGAGATCATCGTTTCATCAGTAAGCAATGAATCCTGTCGCGCATAGGGAATATCATGCAAAACATTATTCTGATCGCGCACCGAAAAGTCGATCAGCAAACTATCCATATTATAATCACTTACATTTGTAATAGCGATTTCCAGCTCTACCATTTCACCCTGATCGATACTGTCGCCACTAAAAACAAATTGAATATTCGGATTTAAAGCTGCTTCTGGAACAGGCATATAAATCACCCGCCAATAATTATATTGTGCAGGAGTTCGCAGTGAATCATCTCTGGTATTTAATTTTAATTTTACGTATGGATATAAATCAGCATCAATAAAGTTTATTGTTGTGTCCCCGCTTTGTAATCCTGAGGCTAAAGTTGTTTCAGTTCCATTGTAATCCACTCCAATAATATCAATACTATTTGTATCACTTAAAATCGGATCGTTGCTGTATAAACTCCATTGTGCCTTATCCCAACTTGTTGCAGGACCTATCAATGGAGTAATTATATTGCCTTCATTCCAGTTTCCTTCCAATATAATACTTGTTTCGATTTGATTTCCGAATTCATCACTTATGATCTCCTGTTTTGTTGCGGGGTCACCCTTTCTTGCAGAAAATATATAAGAACGATCATAATCAAATGTCTGTAGGGTATCTATATCAATAGCCCCGTAAGCATGAAATGCATCATATAAACTATGACCATAAATGAGTGTATCTGCAAGCCATCCATTAAATTCTGCGTAATTATTTGTATAAGCAATAAAATAATTACTGTCGGGAACGGTCGACATCATAAACTGATACATATATTCTCTGTTGGCAGCAGTAGTAGTATTAAACATGATCACTTTTTCCGTCGCATCAATTGTGCAATATGTATCGTTAAAGGGACCTAAATTAGACGTACCGATCTCGTAAGTAGTCCATGGATCGCCAGAATTAGGATCTACCACAATGCAGACAAAACCAGCTGCAACACAAGGTGCAACCAATAATAATTCTCCATTCAAATATGCAGTAACTTCTGTCCAGTGTGTTGCAGGATAAATACCCGCAGAAACTTCATATACTTTTAAATCCGGAACAAATTCAAAATCACGTGTGGACTGCAAACTAATATTTGTATAATCATCTTCGAGGTATTGAAAATAATGCGACTGATTCCAACCTGTAATATCGCCCGGTAAATATAAAAATGAACTGGAGCGCCATAAAAGTGCATCACCTGTAGTAGTATCCGGAGATATTCTCCAATAATATACAGTATTTGGTATCCAGGTTAATGGAGGTGCCATCCATTTTAATACACCACCACTTTCTGTAATAAATGTTGATCTTTTTAAAGGGGAATTAAAATTCATTGTGGTATCCGCCTCTACCATATATAATTTCTCCTCTGCAAAAACATAAACAGTTGATGCTGCGAAATATTCCGGTATATGATTCATTATACTGAATTCCACAGGATAAATTGGAATTGCATCATCAGAAATTATAAGATTGGAAACACCTAAAATATTATTCATCTCATCTATCTCTGCAATTTCATTGATATTATCAATATGAATTTCAAATTCATTTAATCCAACGCCTCCAATCGCATCCGTTTCAAAAGTAAATGTAAGGGTATCGCGAAAATAGGTTGCTGGTAATCGATCTAACATTGTTTCAACTACACCATTTGCTTTGGTTCTTTTTATTTGCACATTATAAGCAGAATCAATTGCCATTCCAAGATTGGTGACAACAATATGCAGATCAAAGGAATCAGTTCCGGCTGTTATGATATCAGGTTCAAAAAAAACATATTGTTCCTCTATTGCATAATCAGGTTGTTCGTGATTATTGAGTTTTAATGCAGGATCACCTTGTAAAGTAGTATGTTCAATTGATAACTGATCAAATATATTTAAAGTTGGCCATAAGGTATCTACTGTTTCCTTTAAAATAGTTCCAAGTGATTGATGATAATTAATTAAGGACAATTCACGGTAAAACATTGTGGCAAATACATGGAGACTCGATGCGAAGGAATAATTGGATGCCGCTATAAAACCTATTGCTCCCTTATTTTCTGCAAAAATATACCGCTGACCAAGGGTATAACTTTCACCGTGAATTGCAGCAGTATTACATCCATTCCCAAAAACAACAAAATATTTTCCTTCATTGTGAAATTCTTCAGGTTCGCCTATATTATAATCAAAACTTCCTGTAGAGGAATGCCCGAAAAATGTAACGAGTGATACACCTTTTGTTAAAATGGAATCATAATATTCAGATATCGGTGTGAATATAGGATCTGCAGTTAATTTATTAAACGGTGTAACATTTCCTCCATATAAAGTATCTTCAATAGTATTTTTATATTGTGTTAAGAAACTATTGAATAAAGATTGTTCATATTCTGTTGTTCCTCCGGCAAAATGCAAAACATTTTTCATCCATGCTTTATTTTCCACTGTTTGCACATTATCTGCTTGAGCCATTTCAAAGTCGATCATTTTATCTAGATAGATGCGCACTTCATCAGCGTTTTGTGCTGCAATTCTTCCTATTGCAATTTCCGGAACAATACTGCCAGGCCTTGCTGCCAATAAATTATCTGCTCCCGGGTGTCCAATAGTGGGTACCAGATCCCAACCATATTCCGGTGTTGCATTTGCGCGTGTAACATCATAGGAATAAGATTTACCTATAAGAAAAACAAATTGAGGTTCTATATCAAAATTATCTTTTGCATACAAAATAAAATTGCGTATGGCCAGCGGATGTTTTTTTATTCCATAGGAAAATTGTTCATATAATTTATCTATATCAGCAATAATAGAAGTATAATTTCCACCTGCAACCGAGGCCCGATAATTTTTATATTCCTCTACCCAATTTACTCCTGTTCCGTCATCAAATAATTGTGAATGCGATATAATTAAATAGTTTCCCTGATTTGCGGCTGATGTATAATCAATAAAATTAACCGGTGTCAAACCTGCTATCGAAAAAATATCCGTTACATCCTGACTACCGACATAAAATTTATGATTATCAGTCGTATATGGTAAATGATATTTTGAAATATCACTTTCCACTATAGCAACCATACGATTGTGATCGGTAAGATCATATAATATGGGTGAAGTGGATTTTTCATTAAAATCAGTCAGTTCTAAATAGGATGAAGCTTCTCCATCATCGGGTAATTCAAACAATGTTTTGGAAACATTGTCAAAATCAAATAAACGGGGATAAACGAGATCAGTAAATGCATACTTCTGATAATCTGTAGTTATAGGTCCCGTAACGTAAGAAATACTATTGGAGGCTAACAAATTATCAATTGGAAACTCATACCTCATTACTTTGTAATTATAATACACGGTGTCCTCAAGATTCTCCCCATTAAAATTTATTACGGTATGATGTTCGGAGTCGTTAGATCCAATTACCGTTGTTTTCAGAATTGGTGTAAATGCTGCACCTGTAAAAATATTGGGCGTGAGAATTTCTTGAGTATAGGTTGATAAATTATATTTCGGGGTGGTAAACCCTTCTCCATTTGTATACTTGGAACTATACACTGAAAAATGCGGAACACCTGCATTAAAATATGCAGAGCCATAAAAATCTCCATATACTTTTAATGTATGATAAATATTATAAGGTTCCACACCTGGTACGCCACTGAGATCGTTTACAAGATTATTTAATCTGTTATTGGAAATTGAATTATTCCATGTTAAAAAGTAATAAGCAGTATCTGAAATAATACTTTCATAGGTATGCAACTGCCAGTTAGCCGAATCGAATAACTGAGTATCAAAAGTTCCATCATTCTTTCTTCCGTAAAATTCTATAAAATCACCGCTGTCGAAAACACCATCTCCTTCCCCTTCAAGATAAATATATTCTTCTGTTCCTTTATTAAACAATTGAAAATTACGCGGATCAATTGTAGCTAGCGATACCCCAATTCCGCTTAATGCAGCATCAAGAGTTGTTTGGTCTAAACGATAAATACCATCTACAGCAACCTTAAATTTAAAATACTGCTGATCATAATTTATCCATTCGTTGCCGTAGGTCTGGCAAAACGACGAAGAAAAAGAAAAAATAAATATAAGTGCAGGTAAAAATCTCTTCATCCGATCAATTTATTTTTTACCACTATCATTTATTCAGAAATGGTTTCCGGTTTCACCGATTTATTAATATCGAACATCAGGCTGAATACATGCGAATATAAAACTTCCGATTGTTTTCCGATGTTGGTATAGGCATAATCCAAATGAACAGGGCCGATCACCAATCCTAAACCAATATTAGGTTGCAATGTCCAGGCCTCTTCATATAGATCATCCGGAATATATCGCTGTACATTCCCTACTCCTCCTCTCAGAAAAATAAATTCTTTATAATCAGCTTCAATTCCAATATGTGGATCTATACTTACTGGATCAGCACTTATTAAAACATTCCTTCTTCCATCGCTGGTGATGTCAGTATTTATTTCTGCGAGTAACCCAAAATTTTCACTTAATTTAAAATCATATGCCGCACCAAGAATTAATCTAGGCGTTGTAATTTCCAAAGAATTTTCCGGAACAATATTCCCTGTTGCAAGTAATACATCTTTTTCCTCCTCTGTAAAGGAAAAACTCCATGCATTAAAAGTGGATGTAATATCTTTAAATGTAGCACCGAATTTCCATTTTTTAATATCCATTTGTGCGCCTGCATCCAAACCAAATCCCCAGGCAGTTGCAAAACTTCCTGCATTGCGATGAACCACCTTCACATTTCCACCTAATCGCAAATTCTGCCATTTTAATTGAGTGGCATAAGTTCCCAAAAATGCATAATCGGCAACGGAAAAAGAGGTGATATTATCGTAGTTTATACTTCCATCCGGTTCAATTAAAAATAAGGTATTCGGAATATCATCCACCCCGAAGCGAATAAGTGATAATCCGACAGCAGCATTTTTATCTTTTAACGGAATTGCGATAGACCCATAATCATATTTCGCAATTCCTGCAAAATATTCGGAGTGCATTATTCCCACCTGAATATCGGGTTTCACCAAAACCAAAGCTGCAGGATTCCAATATCCCGCAGTAACATCATTTACCGAGGCAACAACAGCTCCGCTCATACCTAAAGCACGGGCTGAAACACCAATGGATAAAAATTCATTGGAGTATTTTGGAGCAGAACTTTGGCTAAAACCAATCTGTAGTCCAAAAAGTAAAAGGAATATTATAATCGTCTTCCGCATAAACATTTCACGAATCTGACGGAAATTTAGGGAATTTTTGCGGAAAAAGTGTATTTTCAATGTCATGAATCGTTAATTTAAAAAGTTCGCGGTCATTTTCGCTAAAAGCTTTGTTGCCAAGCCTTTTATTGATACTGTTCATCAGCTCCACTAAACGCAGGTCGAAGGTATAATCGTATACAAATTTTAAACTCCGAAAACGGTCAAAATGTTCAGTTACCTCCTGCGGCTTCGTAGCTGTTGTATTCTGATCTATCAAGCTGGTTATCTCTTCACTATTCACTTTTTCCAATATGGAATACATACTCTCACATGCAGCCCGATCCTCCATTAATATTTTTCGGTCGAGCATGATCTCAAGCATAACGTGACTCACGGCATATAGTCTTTTTTCAAAACAACTAAAATCCCTCGTTTTTATAAGGGAGGAAATTGCAGCCGTATTCTCCTCAAAAAACCGGGATCCATGAAAATACCCGTCGATCTCATAATGCCTTTTTACCCCCTTTTGCAAACTTTCCTGTTCGATTGAGTTGGGATTTTGCAATTTATTAATAAACAACTTCACCACCTCTCCACTCCTGTGACTATAATTCGACAAAATATCAGGCAAAATCACCCCCGCAACAAAATATGGATCGTTGGAAGGAGATTCGTGGTAATAATGAGATAAAAAATTCAAGGTTCAGTTAAATTTAATGCAATATAATGCAAAATGTTCATGAAAACGTGATTCCTGAACCTTGAATCGCAACCGTGAATCGCGACCGTGAATCGTGAAGCGTGAATCGTGAGTGAAAAAAGGCGAGCCTTTTTTGAATTGATTTAAGCCAAAGGCTTATTTGTATCATGTAAGTTGTAGTTTAAAATAAAAGTATAATCTTCTTCCGACCTCAAACCAAACTCACGCTTCACGCCTCACGATTCACGAAAGAAAATATCCATTCGAAGCATAATTTTCGTTTTCAAAGTAAAACCTTTCTAGTTTAGTCGTAGTCTCAGTCGCAGGTCGCAGGTCGTAACATTCGAAATTTTTTCTCCGAATGATACTTCGTCTAACCATTTGAACAATGAGTGATGAGTGATGAGTAATGAGTTTGCAAACTGTTAACATTGGTGATTGGATTTCCATCCCAAAAATTTATCTTTCCCGGTGCAATAAACTTAATGCCGAAGTAGA
>JAYSYX010000357.1:0-2998 GCA_043727235.1 Bacteroidota bacterium | reverse complement strand
CCTTGCTGTTAAAAACAATTTTAATAAAATCATTTTCAATGGAATCTGCTTTTTCTGTTCCTTGCATAACAGAAGCGAAGGCCCCGAAGGATGCATTTTTTTTGCTAGTTTTAATTGAATCTTCTAAACGTATCAATGCTTCAGCAGAAAGATTCCTTTTTAGACTATCCGGAATAAGAGCAGAAATTGTAGTAACAGAACTGGCGCTCGTATCCACTTTAACCGGATTATTTGCCAGATAAATAGAATCGGCAATTCTTTTTACATTTTTGATCGAATCCTCCGTATGCTGAATTTTAGCCTGTTCCAGCCTTATGCGATTTGCATCGCGACTCTGGAACACAAAAAATACCACGATCAGAATTCCCAGCAGTACGAAACCTATAATGTTATTACGATCCATCGAATTTTAATAATTGAGCGGCAAAGTTAGGGTTTGATAGTGCATTGACAAAGAAAAGTTTGAAATTGAGTTATCTTCTGTGGTCAAGACGACAAGTTGCTGAAATTATTGTATAGGATGGCCTACGACGCACATCGGTTGGGTGCTTTTGGGTATCATTTGGGGAGATTGCTTCGAAATTACTGCGTAATTTCTCGCAATGACGAAGTCCCAATGATAAAATTAGCTATCACTTCAACGCTTTCTCCTCCTTATACTCAATAGCAGCATTAATAAAAGCCACAAACAGGGGATGTGGGGATTCTACCTTGCTTTTCAGTTCCGGGTGAAATTGAACTCCGATAAACCATGGATGATCCTTCACTTCCACAATTTCCACCAGGTTTTGTTGCGGGTTTATTCCCACAGCTATCATTCCCTTGCCTTCATAATCTTTCAGGTAAGTATTATTGAATTCATAACGATGGCGGTGGCGTTCCGTAATATTTTGCGATTTATAGATATCAAAAGCCTTGGTCTTTTTAAACAAACGGCAATCATAACTTCCCAAACGCATGGTTCCACCTTTTTCGGTCACATGTTTTTGTTCTTCCATCATGTCGATAACCGGATATTTCGTTTTTGCATTCATTTCAGTGGAATGTGCACCCTTCATTTTGAGAACATTTCTTCCGAACTCAATAACGGCACATTGCATTCCGAGACAAATTCCGAAAAACGGAATTTTATGTTCACGTACATATTGAATTGCCGTAATTTTTCCTTCAATACCTCTATCGCCAAAACCAGGAGCAACTAGAACTCCATCCAATTCACATAATTTTTCGCGTACATTATTTTCGTTGATATGCTCACTCTGAATGGAAATTACTTCAACCTTACATTCGTTTGCCGCTCCTGCGTGAATAAAGGATTCTAAAATAGATTTATAAGCATCCTGCAGCTCCACATATTTTCCCACCAAACCAATACGCACAGAATTTGTCGGGTTTTTTAGGCGAGATAAAAATATTTTCCAGTTTTTAAGATCAGGATCATTGCGTTTCGGAAGTTTCAGTTTTGCCAGAACTATCTCATCTGCATTTTCTTCCAATAAATGCAGCGGAACATCATAAATAGTTTTTACATCAATGGCCTCAATAACCGAATTTACATTCACATTGCAAAAAAGCGCCAGTTTTCTTCTGATATCTTTTGAAAGCGGATGTTCTGTTCTGCAAACTAAAATATCAGCCTGAATGCCACTTTCCAACAACATTTTTACCGAGTGTTGTGTTGGTTTTGTCTTTAATTCCTGCGCAGAACTTAAATAAGGAATTAAAGTAAGATGTATTATAAGGCATCTTTTATCTCCCAATTTCCATTTCAACTGACGAACTGCCTCTATATAAGGAAGTGATTCTATATCACCCACAGTTCCACCAATTTCCGTGATCACGATATCATTTTCACCGTTTTCGCCGAGCAATAACATACGGCGCTGAATTTCGTCGGTAATATGCGGAATTACCTGCACCGTTTTACCTAAAAATTCGCCGGCGCGTTCGCGGTTAATAACATTTTGGTAAACTGCACCTGTGGTAACATTATTTGCCTGCGAAGTTTCTATTCCCAGGAATCGTTCGTAGTGGCCAAGATCCAGATCCGTTTCTGCTCCATCCTCGGTAACATAACATTCGCCATGTTCGTACGGATTGAGTGTTCCCGGATCAACATTAATGTAGGGATCAAATTTTTGAATAGTTACTCTAAAACCACGGGCCTGTAAAAGTTTGGCCAGTGATGCGGAAAAAATACCTTTTCCAAGAGAAGACGTTACGCCACCCGTAACGAAGATATATCTAGATTGTTCATTCTTCATAACGGGCTTTAAAGGTAGGGAATTAATTTGGGAGGGAGTATTAACATGGTGTTGGTAAAGTTCTGTTCTGACATGTAGTAGATCTCCTGCGTCGATCACTACATGTTTTAGTTCTGTGTTCTGGGTTCTGAGTTGGGCGGATACTTAGCCGATAATTAATTGCTTCGGGTGAGGAGGGTTTGCAGGGTGGAAAGGTTGACAGAGTTTTGGGCGGAAGAAAAAACCTCGGGGTTGTCCATCCGATTAATGTTCTATATTCGATATTATATAAAACTTACTTGCTAAGAAAAATTTTCAGGGTTAGGATCCGATTATTATTTTTTATTTTTTGATTGTTATTTTTTATTATCCTTTTTCCTGCGAAACTCAAACTTTCAATGTAAATAACTGCCCACTGCCACTGCCACTGCCTACTGCTCAACTATCCGGGCTAAGAAAAAAGGGTTCGCAATTTTTTCGAGGCTGTTCAAAATCAACCATCAACCATTTTTTTCAACCACTAAATATGTTGATACAAAATGCTTTTATTAAATTTACCTGAAATGCCAATTTTAGCGTATTTTTAATTGATGGATAAATTAAGCCAGACGGGTATATTAGTGGAGTTGGATTACAGTCCGTTCGGGAGCGTACTGGTGGGTAGAAGTTGGAGTGCTGGTAGTCAGTATAGATATGGATTTAATGGGCAAGAGCAAGATGATGAAGTGTATGGAGATGGAAATTTAAATACAGCA
>JAYSYX010000356.1:0-7658 GCA_043727235.1 Bacteroidota bacterium | reverse complement strand
CTACACTGCTATAATTTAATGAATAAGAGATTTCTGTTATGTTTAGATCATTGTTGGCCATAAGTGCTTTTACTCTCTCAATACGCTGTTTAAGTATGTATTGTTCGATAGTTTTTCCTTCAATACCGGAAAAAATATTTGATAGATAGATATAATTACAATTCAAAATTCCACTCAAATAACTGGAAATTCTGCTTTTCGGTAAATTATTTTTATTCTCTATCATTTCATTGATAGCCTCTTTTATTTTTCTAACAATTTGCGATTTTCTGTCTTCAATTAGCTCAAGTCCTGATTCTGCCAATGCCCTTTTTAATCGTATTCTGTTATCGTCGTTTAAATTTTCATCAATTTCGATTTCTCCAAGCCTGATATTCTTAATATCTAAACCTAGCTTCTGAAGTTCCGACTGCACTAATAATTTGCAGCGATCACTAACCATGTATTTAATCTGGAGCTTCATTTTGATGTATAAATATTTTACTTTAATAGGGACATTTCAATCATCCTTTGATCAAAATGGATTGAATATTTCTCAAGGGTTACACCTAATGTGCAAATATTTGTCCATAAAGGCAGGTTTTGTATTAGACTGGGAAGTTATAGTCTAATCAAATTCATTATCTAATACGGCGTAGTATATTTTAATAATTTATTATTGCTTGTAATCCAATATAGGTGAAGCTTTGGAAAAGAATTAATTGACCATTAATTTTTGAATCTCATTCAAAATATATCACTGTAAAATAGTAAAATAAAGGAATTTTTTATAATGAAAATTACAATATTTGCTTTAAAGCAACCAGTTTTGTAGAAAAAAATCTACAACTGGGGAAAATTATATTAACCTAAATATTTTGTTGTTTTTTAAAATATGTAGAAAAAAATACACAGCACTTTATGAGTATCTTTCCCCAATCAATTGTATCACTTAATGCTGGTAAGAGTTCATTTTATACCATAAATAGAAAAAACAAATATAATGTGTTGGTTATGAGTTTATTATGATAATATATTTTTATTCCCTTCCTTTTTTCCTGATCCGTAAATTATTAAAACTGTATAATATTTTTTTTCTGTAAAATATAATAACAAATAGCAACAAAACCAGAAAACTATAAAAATGAAAAATAAGGAAGGATCCATAGGAGTAATTATTGTGAGTAGGGTCGCGGAATTGTAATCTCGACCACACAATAAAAGCATCGGCAACAGGAAGTGAACCGGAAAGATATATTTTTTGATCCTCACTTGTTTTAGGAAAGCTAATACTTTCGATACAAGCAGAAATTTTATTTGCAATTTCTACTTCTCCAAATTTTAGAAAAGTGCCTGTTGACACTATTGTTCCTGCAAAGCCAACTTTCAAAATTACAGGTCCGGAATCAATATCCGCGCGCCCGGAGGAATTTTTCGGATATTCTCTGATGAAGGTTAAACCAAACCTTTTAATCGTAAAATTTTCATAAAACAATTCGAATTGTTCCCGTGCAAATTCCTGATCAATTTCAGATAAAAATATCAGGGTCAAACAAATGGAAGATCCTCTGGCAGTACCTATCGGCATTCCGGACACAGGATCTGTTTCATGAGGTATAATTCCTGTGCTTGTGTCAACACGAAACCGAACCTTTTGTATCCATTGTGTTATAAGCGTATCATATTTTGGTTCAAAAAGAAGATCATGCAGCTTTAGTGATGCAATTCCAACTGCAGCATCAGCAGGCCAGGAACTAACCGGATAAGATTCAACAAAAGGACTTTCTTTTAAGAGAAATGCCTTGGCAAGGGCACTACAATTGGTTTCAAATAAACGAATCTCAGCACTATCTTTATTTTTTTGTGCCGAAAGAATTTTACCTAAGAGATAATTATTCCAGCCACTATAATACATCCCATATTCGGGAGACATGGATTTAATAAAATTCTGTTTAGCATAGGCTGAATTTATTTCATTAAATGCAAATCGCGCTTCCTCCAGATTATTTATATAACTGTTATCTTCAGAATCTGCACCTATAGCTAATTCAGCACAGCTTAATCCGTATAAAACATTGGTAAATACAAATCCTTCCGGGAAAATACCTTGCATTCTTTGTCCGAGATCATTGTTATGCAGTTCATTACCTAAAAAATTTAATTGTTTAGTAGCTGTTTCAATGGTTTCTTTTCTGTTTTCCAAATGCGGACCATTGTATAATCTTATATTCAAATATACGATCAGGCATAGGAATAAGACCACTATAACTTTAAATAATATCGAAAAAATATTTCTGATAATTTTAGTAATTATTATTTATGTTGTAATACTATTCGACACCTTCCTGAATTTTTCGCGATGATCTTTCCAGGATCAATCGATGGAGCTCAGAAATATCTGTTTTAATTAGTGCAACATTTATTACCCAGGGAGTTTCGAGATCTCTGATAAAAACATGTAATATTTTTGACTTGTAGGTACTTAGATTTTCTAGAACTTCATCATTATCATGCAATTTTATCACAAGTTGCATGGTCCCTTTGTATCTTGTAACCTCAGCATCTTTAATTTTTGACCAGCTAACCATTCCCGGCCTTAATAAACTTATATTATCTTCAATTCCGCTTTCAGAAATGATCAGAGCAGGATTGCGGTTTAACAATTGTCTTACAGAATTAAAGAACAGGATCACAAGAAAAACTCCGAAGATATAGGAGATAACTAGAAATCCGACATTTCCTTCATTGCCTGAAGTATAAAATGAAATGATGGTCCTCAATACAAAAAACAATGAAACTATACTCACTGCTAACATGCGGAAATACATATTGTAATTTCTTTTAATGATGATATCGGACATAAAATAAGTAAATTATTTTTAGGTGTAAAAACAAATATATATAAAGGGTTTCCTAAAGATAGGTAAATTAATGGAAAGAAATTTTCTGATCAAAAGAGGTTTTGAATAACGCGATTAATGCGTTTCACTTTTTATTAAAGGAAAGGTTTGCAGCAGCAAGGGCCGTGTTAAGTATCGCTAAGGCATGTTTTCCTATGCCATGTAAAGCTAAAATTTCTTTTTCGCTGAATTTTGTTAATTGTTTAAGGCTGCGAATTCCCTCATTTTCGAGTGCCCTGCAGGCAGGAGCCGAAAGTAAAGAATAAAAACCTTCCTCCTGTTTATTTTCCTTTTCACATATAGGGCAAACTGGACAATCGCTGCTTTTATAATATTGGTGACCCTTTTTACAGATCCTTAGACTTTTTTTTGGCATCCGCTTTTTCTTTATCCTCTTTAATTTTATACTTCACCATTTTTGTGATCAGGGGTATTGGAAGAGGTTCATCAATAGGGAATTGAATAGCACCCTTCGACCATTTGTATTTTGCAAATTCCTTTTCAAAATTTTTTATCCCTGTAGAGGTCGGATAAAACCCGATATGGTTCTTATAACCTGCGAAATATACAAATACAGAATTTAATTTGAAAGCGGGCATGGCATAACTTATAACTTCTTTAGCATCAGGTGCCAATTTTTGAATCAACTGCCGGAGTTGTTCCAGTTTTTTCTGCGTTTCCGGAGGGAATAAGGAAATATATTCATCAATTGAAGCGGGTGTAATTTTTAACATTCCCATAATAGAAAATTTAATGCTTAATTAAATTGTTTCTTGTTAATCTAAATTTACACAAACATAATTATTTCGATTCAAAACATCAATAATTTTATTCATCACTATATTTTCACCTTCCACTCTTAATATCCTATCGCAATCGGAAAGGTCGAAATTTATTTTGTATGCAGGAAAAATGGAAATGAGTATTTGCAATAATACATTTGCATCTTCTGTTTCTTCTACATTTGTTTTGAAAACTTCCACCATCGATCCTGATTGTATAAACTTTTAATATTCTACTGTATAACTTAGTAATACTACCTCGCTTTTAAAGGATCTGGTTTCCACTAGTTTAAGATTCAGGTCACAATTTATTTCGTTGAAAATTGCAGTCCCGTTTTTGATCACTACCGGATCTATCATTAACTGGTAACTGTCCAGTAACTGCTGTTCAGCAAACTGAGTAACAATGGATCCACTTCCAAGTATGGTCATATCTTTTCCCGGCAAAGCTTTCATTTTGCGTATTTCTTCAAAAATATTATCCTTAATTAATAGAGTATTATTCCAATCCGCATTGTTTAAGGTTCTCGAAAAAACGATCTTTTCCGCATCGTTCATCTCCTTTGCAACCACCGGTGAATGTTGATGAGCCGCAGGAGTTGGCCAAAATCCTGCCATCATTTCATAAGTGACGCGACCGAATAAAAGTATATTTTCCGCCTCGAGACTTTTTTCCGAAAATGTATTTTCTTCTGCACCGTGTTTATGCCAACTGATATCACCTTGAAGGCCTTTATAAAAACCATTAAGAGTAATAAAATTATATGCGTTAATTTTTCTCATAAAATATTTATTTTGTTACAATGTTTCTATCAAAATTGAGCAACCAATGATTGCCATATTTATCCGTAAGGTCGCCAAATAAGGCACCCCAAAAAGTATTTTCTAAGGGATGATCTGTTTTTCCACCTGAAGAAAGTTTTTTATAGAAAGTTCTGAGTTCTTTTTCACTGCTGCAATTTACAGAAAGAGAAACAGCATTGCCTTTTATTAATCCAGTTTCTCCCACCATATCAGAACCCATGAGTATTAGATTCTGATTTGTAAGGGTGGAATGTAAAATACATTTTTTCATCTTTACAGGCATATGTTTCGCAAGTGGGGAGTCACCAATTGTTTGAAAATCAAGTTCACCTCCCAAACATTTCTGATAAAAAAGCATCGCTTCCCGACAGTTGCCGCTGAAGGTCAAATAAGAATGTATCTGAGCCATTAAATTAATTTGTGAGGGATTTAATACGCCTCAGCATATCTTTTAAAGTTATTTAGAATTGCCTGCCAACCGCTCTTTTGTAAGTCGAGGGTATTTACACTTTCCGGATCAAATTTTTCAACAATTTGAGTATTGTTTCCATCTTGGGTGAAATAAACCTGCACTTTTCTTCCGTCTGCCATGCTGTATGTTATTAGTTCCAGAGGTTTTACCTCATCGTAAATTCCCTCAAAATCAAATCCAAAACTGCCGTCTTTTGCTTCCATTCTTGAAGTGAATTTTCCACCTGTTCTCAGATCATTTGTTGCAGAGGGTGTATGCCAATCGTCAGAGGCAGCATTCCAAATAATAATGTGTTCCGGCTCGGTCCAGAATTCCCATACTTTTTCGATCGGTACTTTTATTAACGCATCAACAGTTATCATGTTATTTGTCATTTATTTATTGGTTAAGTTTTTTGATTAAATAGATTCGTATGCCTTTTTTAATATTGGAATTTCCAATTTCGTCATTTTTAATAGCGCTTCCATTACTTTATTTCCATTTTTTTTATCGGATATCCATTTGCCGATCTCCGTTGGAACAATTTGCCATGTGATACCAAATTTATCACTGAGCCATCCACATTGTTGAATTAATCCTCCTTCAGAAAGTTTATCCCAGTAGTGATCAATTTCTCCTTGTGTATCACAATTTACAACGAATGACACCGCGGGAGTATATGGATGAGTTCTTCCACCATTTAGAGCAAGGAAGGAAGTGCCATTTAATTCAAATCGAATTGTTAAAACATGATCTGCGGGCATGCCGGTAACCTTTTCTCCCGCTTCTCCAACGTAGGAAGTTTCAACGATACTTGAATTTTTAAATACAGAGGTATAAAAATTTACCGCTTCATTTGCATTATCGGCAAACCAAAAACAAGTGCTTATTTTATGGGTGGAATTTGTATGATCTATCATAGTTTGATAAATTGATTGTAAAATTATTTTATTGTTTAACGAAAACAAAGATGGGGCCTTATGATTTAAATATCTATGTGTTAAAATGACAATAAAAGGGTGTTTTGCGACAGATTTTAGCTATCTTTGATTTATGAAAGATGTTAGTATTCTCGTACCGGAATCCTCAGTAATGCAAGCTATTGCTGATCCGCAGTATTTATTCTCCGCAGTAAATCAATTTTTAGTGATGTCGGGCAAAGAACCTTTGTTCAATATTCAGCTAGTAGGAGTGAGGAAGGAAGTTAAACTTAACGACGGCATCTTTTCTGTTCATACCGATAAACAATTAAAGGATGTAAAAAAAACTGACCTTGTATTTATTCCTGCCCTTTTTGGTGATATGAAGAATGCGATTCAGTTAAACAAAGAATTAATTCCTTGGATCAACGATCAGTATGAGAGTGGGGCAGAGGTGGCGTCTTTATGTGTGGGAGCTTTTTTATTGGCAAGTACGGGTTTATTGGATGGAAAAAAATGTTCCACGCATTGGGGATTTCAAAATGAATTCAGAGAGATGTTTCCCGAAGTGGAAGTTGTGGAAGGAAACATCATTACAGAAGAAAACAGAATTTATTCCAGCGGAGGAGCGAATTCTTATTGGAATTTATTATTACATCTGGTAGAAAAATTTACAGACAGGGAAACAGCAATTCTTGCCTCAAAATATTTTGCGATTGATATTGACAGGGATAGTCAAACTGCTTTTGCTTTATTTAAAGGGCAAAAGTCACATAGTGATATAGAGGTAAAAGCAGCTCAGGAATTCATCGAAAAAAATTATGCAGAAAAAATAACAGTCGATGATCTCGCAAACAAAGTTTCTCTTGGAAGAAGAAGTTTTGAACGCCGCTTTAAACAAGCTACTAATAATACAGTGTTGGAATATGTTCACCGTATAAAAATGGAGGCTGCGAAAAGAAGTTTTGAAACAAGCCGCAAAAATATCAATGAAGTAATGTTTGATGTGGGTTATACCGATACTAAATCATTTAGAACAATATTTAAAAAAATTACAGGTTTAACACCGGTTGAATATCGGAATAAATACAATAAACAAACATTTTCGTGAATCGTCAATCGTGAGACGTGAGCCTGCCTGACCGCGTCAGGCAGGTCCGGTGCTGCTACCATTGGAGCTTTGGATTTGACCTTAAACTTTTTTCCAGGTTAGAGCATTCTCACCACTCATTTATCCACCGAAGATTCAGCGTAGATGGACCACTCACCATTCACCATTCTCCATTCACCATTCACCACAGCAGTCATTACTTGGCCGAACAATTAAACATCCATTGAACTCCAAATTTATCGGTGCAACTTCCAAAATAATCTCCCCAGAACATATCCTGAAGTTCCATTGTAATATTACCTCCTGCTGATAATGCATCGAATAAGGTTTTCGTTTCTGCTCTTGTATCGGGTTCCAGATTAATATGCATATTGTTCCCAAAATTTACCTTAAAACCCATTGTTTCCGGAGCATCGGTCCCCATTAATTTATGTCCGCCTGTAATTTCCAATTCAATGTGCATCACCAGATTTTCGTCACCCGGAGTTAAGGGTGGCATATCGTCTGATGGTGGTATATCCTTAAATCTTGCGATTCCATTTCCACCGAATTCACCGCCGAATATTGATTTGTAAAAATTAAATGCTTCTTCTGTGTTGCGGGTAAAATTTAGATAAGTGCTTGTTCTTGCCATTTTTATTATTTTATAATTATAAGTAAATGTTTTGAATAAAAATTATATATTTTATATATTATTTTCCGTTAATAATT
>JAYSYX010000355.1:0-7688 GCA_043727235.1 Bacteroidota bacterium | reverse complement strand
CCAAAGTCAATTAACAATCCTTCCGTTCCCTCATCAAGTTCAGGGGTGGTAAATCCAAAAAAGAACAAAGCAGCTACAATTACACCAACTATTGTAGTTGTTATTGCGCCACTTGTGCGTTTAGTTTTCGATTCAAATTCTTTCCAGGTCTTCATAATAATTCAATTTAAATCCTAAGATGCAGGTGATTATCAAATTACACAAATCTTATTCCCTTTTTTATAAAAACCTCAATATTTTCTGCTATAATCTTCCAATTGTTCAACTAAATTGGCTAATTAATGAAGTTACTAACGATTTTCAGAAATAAAATGGTATATTAACCTACAAATTTAATTTTAAATCTCCTTCCATACTGACAGCTTTTAACCTGTTGAAAAATGAATGTAGTTAATACAGGACAAATTTGCTATAACCTTGGGAAATAGCCGTTTTGGCAGTATTCAAATTAACATGCATTTAAAAAAATATAAAGTATAAACAACTAATATTGCCATTTTTAAAACTTAACGGAACGAAATTCACAAAAAGTAGATTAAATCTGCTTCCGATCACACATTCCATCACACCAAGTGAACAAAATGCCTTTAGGCTGAATAAGATAATCCATGAGTGACAAAGCAAAAAGAGAACGGGTATTCACAGGATATGAGATCTTCCTGATTTCGATTCTGGCATTCTTACAGTTTACTATAATACTTGATTTCATGGTACTTTCTCCATTGAGTGCCATTTTATTGCCCGAACTGGATATCACCCCTGCTCAATTCAGCCTGGTAGTTTCTGTTTATGCTATCAGCGCCGGTATTAGTGGTTTATTAGCTGCTGGTTTTGCCGATAAATATGACAGGAAAAAATTGTTGTTATTCTTTTATACAGGTTTTATAATAGGAACCTTTTTATGTGGATTTGCTCCCGATTATATCTCCCTGTTAATTGCCAGAGTAATAACCGGGATTTTCGGCGGGGTGATAGGTGCGATAATTTTTGCCATTACAACCGATGTTTTTCAATTGAAAGTGAGAGGAAGAGTGATGGGATTTATTCAAATGGCCTTTGCAGCTAGCCAAGTTCTTGGAATTCCCGTTGGACTCTATCTGGCAAATAAAACAAACTGGCATTCTCCTTTTATTTTAATAGCCTCCATCAGCGTTTTAGTCTATATAATAATTATTTGGAAAGTAAAACCGGTTACCGATCATCTCACCATAAAAAAAAATATTACCTCCTATCAGCATTTTAAACAAACCATTAGTAAAAAAAGGTATATAACAGGTTTTACAGCCACTACCTTGTTGGCTACCGGAGGTTTTATGTTAATGCCCTTTGGAAGTGCATTTACAGTAAACAATCTTAAAATCGATATTGAACAATTACCGATAATTTACGTGATAACTGGTTTGTTTACCATAGTGGCGGGACCCATCATCGGGCAATTAAGCGATAGAGTAGGAAAATACAATATGTTTATTGCAGGCTCTATATTATCTATGATATTGGTAGTAACCTATTGCAATCTTGGACCTACTCCTTTATGGGCTGTTATCATGATAAATGTGATCTTATTCATAGGGATAACTTCAAGGATCATTTCCGCATCAGCTTTAATGTCGGCAGTACCCGAACCCGCCGACAGAGGTGCATTTATGGGTATCAATTCATCTGTGCAACAATTTTCAGGTGGAATTGCCGCATTCTTTGCCGGATTGATAGTTGTGCAGGAAGATTCCGGATATTTAAAGCATTACGATTGGTTGGGATATGTAGTGGTAATAGCCATGATAATAACGGTATTTATGATGTCGTTTATAAACAAAATGGTAATAAAAAAAGAATAGTTACATAATACATGCTCAACCTTGAAATCTTGTAACCATCAATAATTTTCTATTTTTACAAAAAACTACCAGATGGAGATCAGATTAACAATTTGTGTTGTTTGCAGCATATTTATTTTTACCCTTGCATCCTGTAGTGCTTCAAAATCAAAATCTGCTGCAATTACTTATTCAAAAGATGTAAGATCCATAATTGATCTTAGTTGTACCGGTTGTCACAATGCTGAAAAACCTGCAGGAGGTATCAACCTCACCACTTATGAAAAGGTGAAAGAAGAAAGTATAAATGGTAAATTAATTCCAGCCATTCAACATGCAGAAGGTGTTGAATCCATGCCCCGAAAGTCGCCAAAACTTGATGATGTATATATTCAAACAATCGTTAATTGGGTTGCAAGTGGAGCAGCTCTTTAATTGGACTCAGTAATCAGGACACAGGAGAAAGGACTTACATTAATTTAAATTGGAAAATTTTATTACAAATTAAATGATGACGATAGATTATAAAATTTACAAGTTTAATCGAGTGCCCCTTTTCTAACCTTACCAAACTTCCTTCCTTTCTTAGCATCCGTAGCTTTAGCGAAGGATGCTCCTTAGAACCTTCTCTTCGATTCTTCGATTCTTCGAATCTTCTCCCTTCGAATCTTCAAGCACCCTTTGAATCTTCTTCACTTTTGCACACCTCCTTTTTTCTTTATCTGAACTACCATGCCTACTTTTGAGTTGTAGCGAATCATGTTATAACATTTATGAAAATTCTTTTTACCTATTTACAGCCCTTCAGATGGCTTGTTTTTTTTGTTTTATTTCTTGCCGCCATCAATACCGGGTTTTCTTTGGTTGACCCGATCATTCTGGGGCATTTAGTAACTCTTGCCAATACCTATCAGACTAATTCCTCTGAATACACCTGGCATACTTTCTTTTATTCTTTTTCATGGCAACAACCGGGAGTTTTAATGTTGCTTTTGTGCTCTGTAACTGTAGCTATGATCAGCCGGATTGCAAAAAATTTTCAGGATTATTTTCTCAATGTTGTGACCCAAAAATTCGGAGCTAAAATTTTTACCGACGGGCTACAACACGCCATGAAATTGCCCTACCAGGACTTTGAAGACCAAAGAAGTGGTGAAACATTATCCATCCTATCAAAAGTGCGTATAGATGTTGAGCGATTTATGAATATGTTCATCAATGTGCTCTTAGGCATTTTAGTAGGAATAGTTTTCGTATTCGTTTATGCAGCTATTTATATCCATTGGTACATTCCTGCCGTGTATTTTGTAGGGATTATTTTTTTAACATTTATATCCAATGTTTTAAGTAAAAAAGTGAAGATAATTCAGAAGACCATTGTTGGCAAAACCACTGCATTAGCCGGAGCCACAACAGAATCCCTTCGCAATATCGAATTGGTAAAGAGTTTAGGATTAACCCATCAGGAAGTAGAGCGTTTAAACAAGAATACTTACAAGATTCTTGGGCTTGAACTCACTAAAGTAAAAAGAATTCGCAGCATAAGTTTTATTCAGGGAACATTCGTAAACACCTTGAGGCAGTTAATTCTTTTCATTTTAATGTGGCTCATATTTAAGAATGTGATGGATGCAGGTCAGCTTGTTACCATGCAGGTATTTTCCTTTTTTGTATTCGGGCCCCTGCAGGATATAGGCAATATCATTTTATCTTATCGTGAGGCTGAAGCATCCCTCAATAATTTTAATATTTTGATGAATAAGGTACCTGAAGCAAAACCGGATAATCCTGTTCAGTTAGGAACCATAGAAAAACTCAAATTTGACAATGTTCGTTTTAAACATAAAACTGCCTCCAATCATGCTATAGACGGAATAAGTTTTGATGTGAAATCGGGCGAAACTATTGCCTTTGTTGGTCCTTCAGGATCAGGGAAAAGTACATTGATGAAGTTATTAGTTGGTTTATACCGGCCTCAGGAGGGTAAGATACTTTATAATGGAATTGATGAAAATTCCATCGACTTTAACGATCTCAGAAATCAGATAGGTTTTGTGACACAGGATACACAACTTTTTTCCGGTACTATCAGAGAAAATCTGATGTTTGTTAATCCCGAAGCAACTGAACAAGACCTTTTGGATGTGATTCATAAAGCGAGTTGCGATAATCTTTTGGCAAGAGCTGAAAAAGGGATCGAAACGGTAATCGGTGAGGGGGGATTAAAATTATCGGGGGGAGAAAAGCAACGTCTCAGCATTGCACGGGCACTATTGAGAAAACCTCGATTGTTGATCTTTGATGAGGCTACAAGTTCTTTGGATTCGCTTACTGAAGAAGAAATATCCAATACCATAATCGGAATAACCCAACAAAGAAACCAAATAACTATACTTATTGCCCATCGTTTAAGCACCATTATGCACGCCGACAGGATCTACGTATTGGAACAAGGCGAGATGGCAGAAACGGGTTCACATGAAAAATTATTGGCCGAAAAAGGTCTATATTATGCAATGTGGAGACAACAAGTGGGAGAACGAAAAAAAATGACCGCACCGTTGTTGGATGAAAAATTGAATTAATCAATGAGTAATGAGTTATGAGTAATGAGATTGCAAACAGCTAACATTGGTGATTAGATTTCCTTCCTGAAAATTTATCATTCCGGATGCGAAAAACGTTAGGCTATCATCGAGGCTTCTCATTTCTCATAACTCATTACTCATTCAAGTTGGCTTCGATTGAAACTTTCACTGCGGATCTTACAATGAGTGATGAGTTATGAGGTTGCAAACTTCTAACATTGGTGATTAGATTTTCTTCCTGAAAATTTATCTTCCCGGATGCGAAAAACGTTTCGCTATCATCGAGGCTACTCATTACTCATAACTCATTACTCATTCAGAATTATTCCCATTCAACCGGCAACACCCTTAGTGTAAACTATACACACCAAAAAAATTAACGAAATTTAACGTTGGCAAGTAAACTTATTTCGGACATTTCCGTTATATAATTGTGTGTTTTCATGGGGATCAGGGGTTGTTCGCGAAAGTGGAGGCCCCTGTATTTTTTTAGACAGTGATTTCCAAAGGCATTCATAAGTGTGCTGAACTATGCCCGGTTAATGATGAATAGAGAAATACAGCAAGAACTAAGTTGATTATAAACCTATTTGATCAACACCATATTTTTTACATCAACCAATTTTCCATCTACAAACAACGAATATATATAGTTCCCTGCAGACATGGATTTTGCATCTACTGAAATTTGAGTATCACTGCTTGTAACAGGAATTGAACTTATTATTTTACCAGTTGCGGCTTCAGCAATAATAATTGAGGCGCTTAAACAATTTGGAGATAATTGAAATGGAATAGTTGTGCTGTAATCAAATGGATTCGGCTTATTTAAACCCAAAGAATTAATAGGTGAGTTCTCACCTTTATATTCTGTCTTATCATTAGAACTTCCAAAAACAGCAAGATTTAAATTGTTAATCTGATTTTGCAGGTATTCATTTTGTGATTTCAATTGTTCGTTTTCAGCTGATAATTCCTGCACGGATTTTACCAAAGGCACCACAAATTCAGCATAACGCAAACCATATAAATCGTTTTCATTTTTAGGTGCATCCACACCGCTGAAATTGTAATTAACTTCTTTTGCAGCTGTTTCCACATCCTGTGCAATAAATCCGGAATAAAGAATTTTTTCTTTTGCGGCAACAGCATTTTTGTCGATGCTGCCATCTTCATAATGAAAAAAGGAATTTAATCCACTCACATCCAAGTGATAAACAACCGGTTTTAATTTATTAATGAATTCTAATCCAACCACATTTTCCTGAACATCCTTTTTATATCTGCCATCAGAAATATTGCTCCAGTTTTGGTAGCCTCCTATGCTTATTACAGATGTGTTACCAATACGAACTTGGTCGCTTGCAGAGATCATTGCAGAATTACCAAGAGCAGTGGAGTTGGTATAATTATCCGGAATAGCCTGGCTTGTGCCTGAGCCAATAAATGTGCAGGAATTGTTATTATCATTTGTGCCTCCCGCATAAGAACCCAATGCCGTATTATTAGTTCCTACTGTGTTACCTGAAAGTGCACTTTTTCCAATTGCAGTATTAGATCCTGCAGTTGAATTTAAACCAAGTGCATCATTTCCCAAAGCAATATTACTTCCTCCGAGAGTGTTGGAAAAAAGTGCCCCGGCTCCAATTGCAATATTATCTGAACCATAGGTATTATTGTATAAACTTTGTCCTATTGCAATATTTTCGCTGCCGTCAATATTTGCATTTAAAGCCTGAACTCCAATAGCTATATTAGAACTTCCCATTTGATTATATTGAAGTGCTTCCCTACCAAATGCACAATTATAGTATCCGGTGGTATTATCATATAAAACCCTGTATCCAACTCCTGTATTAAAAATACCTGTAGTGTTTGATCTGAGTGCACCAAAACCAACTCCTACATTAGAATTTCCACTTGTATTATACACTAAGGCATAGGTACCTATAGCAGTATTTGTATTACCCGTAGTATTGTAAGCAAGGGATTTATAACCTATGGCTAAATTATCATATCCAGATGTTAAAGCATTTAAAGATTCATATCCGAAACCAACATTTCCTCCTGTGCTCAAATAACCCGCTTTGATATTATTGACTTTGAAAATTAAAGGATTTCCATCTGTTGTTCCTATAAAATTATTAGCAGGATTGATACCACTATTTCCAGTGATGCTCCATCCAGTGCTAAGGGTTGAAATGGCAACCCAGGCGCTGCCGGTAAAGTAATAAAATCCCGGTGTTGAATTTGTTTGATAGATCAATAAACCTGTTGCCGGAGTGACAATTGCATTGCGTTGAGTTTTTGTCATTCTGGGCACCAAAACCCCTTTTGTAGTGGAAACAATATCAATTGCCGCAGAAGTATTGGGCGTAAGAGTTCCAATACCGACACTGCCTGAGGTGGGAAATGTATTAGTTTGACTAAAAAGTGCAATTGGTTCAACTACAAAAAATATTTGTGCTGCAACAAGGATTTTAATTATGTATTTTTTCATATAGAGAAATTTTATAGGTTTAATATTAAGCATTATTAATTTATTTATAACTATTACTACGAAAAATTTTTGGATTTCGCTCTCCTTTCTACTTCTATATTTTTGATGAAAAGATGTTGAAAACTTGACAATAAATCAGGCATTGAAACTGTGTATTGATACCGCTTTTCGTTAGCTTTGCCGGAAGTTAAAAAATATACTCTACCTACAAGAAAAAAGATATGGCTGACGGCGAAAAAATAATACCGATCAATATTGAAGATGAAATGAAAACCGCGTATATCGACTATTCCATGTCGGTGATCGTGGCTCGTGCTATTCCTGATGTTAGAGACGGGCTGAAACCTGTGCACAGAAGGGTTTTATACGGTATGCATGACCTTGGGATGGACTTCAACAAACCCTACAAAAAATCGGCTAGAATAGTGGGAGAGGTGCTCGGTAAGTATCACCCACACGGCGATACCTCTGTATACGACGCCATGGTTCGTATGGCCCAGGAATGGAGTATGAGATACAGGCTTATTGACGGTCAGGGGAACTTTGGTTCAATTGACGGTGATAGTCCCGCAGCAATGCGATATACAGAAGCCAGATTTCAAAAAATAACCCATGAAATATTAGCGGATATTGAAAAAGAAACTGTTGATTTTTCACCGAATTTTGATGATACTTTAGAAGAACCAACTGTTCTCCCTTCCAAGATCCCCAATCTTTTAATGAATGGCTCCTCGGGAATTGCAGTTGGTATGGCAACTAATATTTTACCACATAACCTTTCTG
>JAYSYX010000354.1:0-7721 GCA_043727235.1 Bacteroidota bacterium | reverse complement strand
TTTTTGGGTGAGCGCTCAGCGTATAAAACATCAACGTCGGGATGTTCGTAAATGATCTCCGGATTTAGTGCATTTGATGGGTCTATTTTTACTAATGCAGTTTTATCGCGATTGAGATTCGATAACGCATAAATATATTTATTGTCTTCATCAAAAAATAAAGGCTCCACCATTTCTTTCCAGTCGCTCACAATAATGGAAGTAAAGGGTTCATTTTCTGATGCGCGATAAAGCAGGTGAGTTTTTGTTCCTTTTTCAACGCTCACCGCCAATCTCAATTTACCTTCATTATCTGCTTTCCAAATAGTAACAGGGTTGATGATATCTTTATTTTCGGCAAGTTGTTTGCGTTCACCTGTGCGGATATTTAAACGATAAGGTTCAAATAATGCAGGATTATTTATATTCATGGCAATGATCACCTCATCCGGAAAATCGCGCAACTCATCTATGATCTCGATACGAACATTTTTATCGGGAGTGAGCTCACGTTTATTGGAGCCATCCTTATTAATTGCAAACAATTTATAATTTTCATCCCCGCCCGAATCTTTAATAAATAACAAGGTGTTATCATTTTTCCAGAAATAATTACTGATATCCCTTTCTGTTTCTGAAGTGACGCGAACAGGTGTTTGTCCTTCTCCCACTTTTTGAACATAAATATTCAATCGCGTTTCGTAGGGGCCGAGATAGGAGATGTATTTTCCATCGGGAGAAATACAAAATGCAGTTTTTTCAGGATTTCTAAAAAAATCTTCGACAGGAATTTTGCCATTATCCAGCAACATCAATTCTGCAATCCTTAAAGAATCATTTACATTGGCATCTGATATTTCTTTATTGCAGTCGGTACCTGTGGTAATTATTAGGAAACCACACAAAAGCAATACAGCAGAACTCGTTTTTATTAGTTTTTTCAGTCTGGTCATCTCCCCCCTTTAGTCAAAAGTCAAATTTATATAACTAAACAGTAATAGATGTATTGCGTTCGGGTAAATCAACATCCGTTAACAGTGTTTAACAATTTTTATAAGGATAAAAACAAAAAAAGGAACCACCCGGGTTCCTTTTGAAAGATTGTTTGTTTTATTGCTGCTTAGAAAGCTCCATTATTTTTTCCTCCAGAACATATTCATCACCTTCAATATATCCGGTGTGTTTTTCGACAATACTTCCGGTTTTATCGGTAACAACCGTAAATGGAACTGATTGTCCGCCCAAAAGACGGTGTAGTTCCTTATTGGTATCTAAAATAACTGTATAGGTCCAACCCTGACCCTCAGCATAAGCTTTTACATTTGCCTTTGTTTTAGCATCATCAATGGAAACCGCGATGAGTTCCACATTGTAATCCTTTTGCCAATCTTCATAAATTTCAGCAATATTATTGAGCTCTTCCTTGCATGGAACACACCATGTAGCCCAGAAACTGAAGATCTGGATTTTGCCATCACCCTTATAATCGGATATTTCAACCTTATTGCCCTTAATATCATACAAACTCAGAGCAGGAATGGGGTCCTGAGCCTTTGCAGCCAAGGTGCAGAGGAGAACAAAAAAGGGCATTAATACCAATTTCTTCATTATAGATATTTTTGTAGTTCAAAGATAGGCAACCTTGTCAATATTTGTGCCATTAAACAACTGCAGATCTGAATGTTCCAGCCTCTGAAAATTGAATATTACAGGAAAATTACAATTGCGGAAGTAAGCTAAATCCTTACAAAATGTAAAATAAAGGATAATTCACAAATTTTGAATCCTGCTAAATTCAATTCACCTATTTACCTTAGTGCCGGGAAACCCATTCTATATGAGAAAAAAATTACTGTTACTACCTTATTGTTTAGGGATCACTGTTTTAATGGCTCAAAGCAGTTTTTCCGGTGATCTGCAACTCAATACGGAATTCTATCAAAGTGATTCTGCGATCGGAGCAACCGGAACACCGCACTACGACAATCTTTTAAGCGGAGCAAATGGTTGGTTGAATACAAGTTACCGAAACGAACAATTCGGACTCGAAGCTGGATTGAGGTTGGATATCTTTAATAATTCCAACTTACACAATCCCGGTATTCCTTATACAGACGCTGGAATTGGAAGGTGGTATATCAAAAAAAAGATAGATGCCCTTACAATAACCGGAGGATATATTTACGATCAGTTTGGAAGTGGTTTGGTATTCAGAGCTTTTGAGGAGCGAACATTAGGTATAGATAATGCGTTATTTGGTATGGAGGTGCAATATGAAATAAATGAAAATTGGAGCGTTAAAGCTTTAGGGGGACAAATGAAAGACCTTTTTTCAAGATATACTCCTGTGATTAAAGGAGCTAATATTGAAGGTATTATTCCAACCAAAAATCAAAACATCCAAATTGCTCCCGGAGCTGCATTTATAAACAGGACTATTGATCAAGAGAATATGAATGTAATTGTTGATCAGATAAATGGATATGATCTGGAAGATCGATTTGTTCCGAAATATAACATGTATGCAGGATCAATTTATAATACATTGACAATTAAGGATGTTAGTTGGTATATTGAATATGCGCAAAAAAGTCAGGAGGCAATTAAGGATATTGATAATCAATTGATAAATGAAAATGGATCTGTTATTTATTCCTCACTATCTTATTCAACGTCTAAAATTGGAAATGGTTTTGGAATAACGGGACAGGTGAGAATGGTGGATAATTGGGTGATGCGTGTTTCGCCGAATGAAACACAATTGGATGGAATTATGGATTATCTTCCATCACTTACAAAACAAAATTCACTGCGGTTAACGGCGCGATATCAGGCTGTGGCACAGGAACTAGGCGAATTTGCTTATCAGTTGAATTTAACTTTTACACCAAAAAAAGGATATACCATCAATGCAAATTATTCGAATGTAACCAACGACAGTGTTCAGTTATTTCAGGAAATATTTGTTGATTTTGAAATGCGAAAACCTAAATATAAATTACTATTGGGAGGACAATATATTACATATCACCAGGAAATTTTTGAAAATCATCCGGACATTCCAATTGTTGAAGCAATAACACCATTTGCAGAATTTATCTATAAGTTCGACAAGAAAAAATCGATGCGTGTAGAATTACAATATCAAAGTACAGAACAGGATTATGGAAGTTGGGTTTACGGTTTAGTTGAATTTAATATCGCTCCTAAATGGAGTTTTGCGGTTAGTGATATGTGGAATTATGATCCTTTGTTAACTGAAGAAGCATTACATTATTATTCCATTTTTGGAGGATTTACACATAAATCCTCAAAAATTACGTTGAACTATGTAAAACAAATTGCAGGAATTGTTTGTACCGGTGGAGTATGCAGGTACGAACCTGCATTCAGCGGTTTAAAAGCGGGATTGGTAACAACATTTTAATTGAATTACAAATAACAGAATATGAAAAATAATTTTTTCCTCGGCTCAAAATATTTTTATTTTTTCGGTTTCCTTATAGTGATATTAATGAATTCATGTAAGGAAGTGGGGCCTGCCATTAATCTTATTGAAACAGATTATGAAACTTATTTAGGTACACCGGAAATACCGGATGCAAAAGTTGTGCTTATTGAAGATTTTACGGGAGCAGCATGTGTTAATTGTCCCGATGCGCATGATGCAATCGCGTTGGCAATAGCTGCAAACCCAACACAGGTTGTAGCTGTTGCGGAATATAATTATTTTGGAGATCCATTAAATATTGAAGAAAACATGCGCACAGATGAAGCTGATGATCTGGATATTAATTATTTAGGTCCTGTAGTTGGACATCCTGCCAGTTTTATTGATAGAGGAGATTTTAGTAATGATGGATATCTCGCAGAACCTCCGGCGAATATTGTGAGTTACACAAACGACAGATTAAGTGAAGTTCCGCCATGTAATATTGATATTACAAAAGTTTATGATGATGTTACCAGAGAAATAACTGTAACGGTTACAATTGATTATACCAGTACTGTAAGTTTAACAAATCACGTGAGTGTTTTCTTGTTAGAAAGTGGAATTATAGCTGCACAAATTACAGATGCAGGAGAGGTAGAAGATTATGAACACAATCATGTTTTAAGAAAAATGCTCACGTATTATTCGGGCGATAATTTACCGGAGGAAAATGTTGCGGGAAGAGGATATATTTTTAATTACTCTTATATTTTGGCGGATGATTGGAATTCGGATAATATGAGTATTGTTGCATTTGTGCATAATTTTGAGGCGGATGATAAGGAGGTTTTGCAGGCTGCGGAGATTGAGATTACTGATTAAGTGGGCAGTGGCAGGAGGCAGTAGCTTCCGGTTTGCCTAAAACTTTTTCTCCTGATCGAAAACTTTTACTTTAGGAAAACAAATCTCGAACATTAAAAGTACCGGAATTACGAATCACTAGATGAGTAATGAGTTTAATCCAAGTAGGATCAAACTCATTACTCATAACTCATTACTCATATCTTCAGTTGAAACTGTGCAATAAACATATTTGCTGATTCAATTCCTCCCGGAGAAACCGGACTTGCCCAACTTGTGTTTACAATATTTAATTGAAGTCTGGCTGTATTATCCGGAAGAAATGTAAATCCGATGTTTCCTGTGATTGTGGTGTAATCATTATTATCATCTGATACAAAAGTATTAGGATCTGTATTTTCAAATTTTCCACCTACCTCAAATGTTTTACACCAGGGTTTTTCAATATCAATTTTAACCAATGCTTGTGCAAAATATCCACCCATGGTAAAGTCATCAATTTTAATATCAGCTCCGGTGGTATCTTCATTAACAGTTGTTGTGAAAGAGGATGTATTAATTCCATGAATATATTCTCCCTCTATTATCAATTTTGTTTTTTTAGTAATGTTTTTCTGAATACTGAGATCAGCACCGTAAGAATTGCTGTTTTGGTCCTTTAAGGATATATTTTGTGCATTTACACCTAAACGTACTCCTTTTATAAAGGAATATTCTAAACGACCAACAATATTTTTTTGCGAATTGTCATCATAATTTACAGCTCTGCTGCTGCCGTTTGCAAAAGCGAGATAATAATTAAGCGGAGTTTTTTCTTTCATGAATGTTCCGAATAACATTATACCCGGTTGATATGATGCGAGGTTATTCGACACAAATAAAACACTGGTAGTTCCGCGGTCCACCATACGAAGATCTTCATGACTAGTTAGTTCATCTAACTCATAAGGCATTTTAAACTGCCCAGCGCGAACACCTAATTTATCCGACCATTTGTATTCCATATATGCCAACTCAATGGTTCGGCCGATATTAGTACCTTTTAATTCCGGGAGTTGCACGCGCACCACTCCGCTGAATTTATCATTCAACTTAATATCAGTCCGTAATTCAATTCGACGCATTCTGAAATTTGCCGACACCGGATCTGATGCGAATTTGTTCTGCACATCTATACTATCAGTGAGCGAGGCTTCAAATCGCGAATGCACGAGTGCCTTTACTTTAATGGTTGGACTAAAGGTTGGTTCAGTCTGAGAAAACAGCTGAGTGCTGTATAATACAGCAATTACCAGCAGTCCTTTAAGTTTAATCTGCATATTATGTTGTTTAGTGCTGCAAATATAAAATGGACTTTTGGCTAGTAAGTTAAGTTAATATTAAGTTTAGATTTAGTTTATGATAAGTTGTTGAAACGTTGATACTGACTTAACAATAGTGATAAATAGACCCAAAAAAGCCTTCTATTTTAAATAATTGTGTTTTTGATATTAAGCGGTGATGGAATTGATGTTGGATAACCACGAGGTCGCAATGGACGCGAAGAAAACGCAAGGAGGGCGTAGAAAAATTATTCTTCAATCAAAAATATATTTGCATATTCGTATTTAAATCCTTGTTTTTCACTTTTTTCATTCCAATTGATTTCATATCTAATAATATATTCCCCCAATTTATCATTTTGACCTCCATCTAAATTCATAATTACACCATAAAATCCGGTTCTATATTGGAAAGAGTACTGATCTGGAGATAATTTTTGTCCATTATGCATTATTGAATTAATTGTCACCTGTGGTGGAATTTCTTTTTCAGGACCATAGGCAAATAATGCTAAATAGGTATTTGAATCTATGTTAAAAATAGCCTGCTGTTTGTCAATTTTCATATCTGACCAGTGGAAACTGCTTGCGTAGTACATAAACATTTGATTGACCAATAAGGAAACATCATTGATCGCCACCTGATAGGGGATCATTTTTATTTTGGCTTCCTCATAGAAATCATTCATAAAAAAATAATCCATGTCAGACGCTTTAATATTATTCCTAATTAAATCTTTCTTAAATTGATTAAGCTTTGTTGATTTAATTTCAACTTCATTTTTTTTCAACTCATTAATAAACGATGTAGTTAAACTATCTATATTTTTTAGTTTAAGCTGCATTTCCAGTGTTTCAAGGCGAGGATCACGTGATGATTGAGATATTGTAAGTGCTTTTGTCCATTCATTCGCTTCAGATATAAAGACATTTGATCTTTCTAATGCGTTTAAATATACTTCTTCCTTTGGGGTTCGATCACAGGATGAATTAAGCACAAATACAACCATTAAAAAAAAGAGGGTAAATCTCATAAAGCAGGTGGTTCACTGCTAAACGAGATTTACCCTTTACACATTGTATAAATCAAAACTTAATTATCTCCTGGTAAACTACAATGCTTTCAAAATATTTAAACTTTCTATAAGCTCCCAAATCCACAACATCCCTCACAGTATATTTGATTTTTTTTAGCGTGATATAAATATATGTGAATTTATTAAAGGTGAGGTTCATACTCCGAATCCACAAAGTCCCTCACGGGTATAATTGATTTTTTATTTGTGTGAGTTGACACTGTGGGGACACTTTTAGGATGATATTTAATCCTTCGAATCCACAAAGTCCCTCACGGGTATAATTGATTTTTATTGTTGTGAGTAGACAATGTGGGGGCATCCTTTACGCTAGGGCCTGCACTGCCCCGCCAGAGTCTACACAGGAAATAGATCATTAAATTTTAATGTATTTTTCACGTGGGACTCTGGCAGAATTGGGACGAAAATATTCGAGTCCCTCACAAGCATAATTGATTTTATTTGCGTTAGTTGACATATTAGGAACACTTTTAGGATGAAATTTAATCCTCCGAATCCACAGCTGATTTAATTGATTTTTATTTTAGCGAGTAGACTATCCGGGGGCGCTGTCCGGATAAAAAGCCATATTAAAATTTTGTTCCAACGGTGATAAATACATTTGTTTACTAAAGCATGAACCCCTATTTTAGCCGCGATTTATGGGTCCGGCTTCGTTGATTGTTTTAATTATGGCAGCAGTTGCTTTTTCAGCAGCGGGAATTCTGTTATCAAAACTGGTTTTAAAGGCTTCGAAAAACACTGTAAAGGGCGAACCTTATGAGTGCGGAGTGCCTACCATAGGACAAAGCTGGGTTCAGTTTAATGTTGGATACTACCTGTTTGCTCTCATTTTCCTCATTTTCGACGTGGAACTCATCTTTTTATACCCTTGGGCAGTTACCGTGCAAAAACTGGGCATGTTCGCTTTTATTGAGGCTATTGTCTTTTTATTCATATTATTTATCGGATTTCTTTACGCACATAAAAAAGGAGCCCTTAAATGGATGTGAACGACCAAAATATAAAGCAGGAGCCCTTTCCGGGTGA
>JAYSYX010000353.1:0-3042 GCA_043727235.1 Bacteroidota bacterium | reverse complement strand
TGTTACTGCATTTCTATTATTCATGACAGTATATGGCCATTCAGGATATGAATTTCGGGCAAGGAAATTAAAAATATTTAATATATTCAATATGTCTATTGATCATACGCTGCATCATAAATATTCTAAATATCATTATGGACTTTATTTGAATATTTGGGATAAAATGTTTAGATCAATAAGCCCTGAAAAAACGAAAGAATTAGAACAATTTAAACAAGGCATAAGTCAGGAATAATGCGTTTTCAAGTGCTTAAACTTCTCTTTAGAAACCAAATTGTAAGGTCATTTTGAGGACTATTCCAGTTATCATATAACTGAAATCCAAATCGTTCGTATAAAGTTTTGTTTCTTGCTGTAGTAGTTTCGGCTGTAATTGGAATTTGAAGACTTTTACTTAGATCAAAGGCAAAATCTCGTATTTCAATAATTGTATTTGTACCATATGTATGATCGCAGACTCCCAACATCCAGAATATCAATGTTTCTTCAGCAGGTCTTTTTTTTCTTATAGTTCGTTCACGTGATAAAACCGACCAAGCTCTAGTCCAACTTATACAATTGTGTATCAAAACAATATTGTTCCACAAAGTGGAAAAAATTGGAGTGTTGATATTGCTTTTCATAATCAATGCAACACCTTTTTTATCTGAGGAGATATAAGCACCATTTTTTGCCATTGCCGTTGTGACACAGAAATTGAAAAGTACTTTTAAACGGTAATCCTTTTTTTTATCTTTTTTAACAATCCATAAGGCGCCTGGATTTTCACGCATTGCCATATATAAAATTTGTATTGCGTCTTTTTTAGTTAGATCGTTTACTAATTCCATAATATGTTAATGATGAATCGTTGCTGGCTGTTTTTCTGCAGTGCAGAATTGCTGCACTTGCGAATTTTGATCAATTTTAGTTTTGCAAAATGGACATGGATATAAACTTCCATCGTAGTCTAAAAGCATATAAGAGCGACCACCACCACACTGCATAGAGCGTCTGTAAGCGCCAGGATAAATAATTGTCGGGAATTCTTTGAGTGACCTGGTAAAATTATATTTTTCAGCAAAAACTTGCAATGTTTCTTTATGAGCAAAATCTAGCTCAACGTCCTGATTCCCATAATTGCCTACTGCTCTTGGCTCAAGAATATTTACCACAGGAACATGTAATTCTTTTGCTAAGTGGATATAGTTTTCCATGGAACCAGCTTCGATATAATCTTTAGTCGGACAAATATTTAAAGCAGTAAATAATCCGGCGCTTTGACAATTTTTAAGCCCTTCTGTAGCCCAGAAATAGGCACGATCATTTCTTCTGAATAAATTATGAGCTTCAACTATGTGATTATCCAGTGAAACAGCCGCACCATTAAGACCTGCTTTTTTGAGTGCATTTGCTATGTTGGGTTTAAGTCCATATCCACTAGTATAGATCCATTGATCGCAGGTATCTTTAAATTTTGTAATAAGATATATAAGATCTTCAAGTCTGTTAATTGGTTCTCCACCTGTATACACTATTTGAGAAACACCTTGATTTACAAAGGAGCTGATCCTGGTTTCCAGGTCTTTGAGTGATAGCATATCAGGCTGATTAAGTGTTTCACCTTCACTGCAGTGCTCACAATTTAATGGGCATCTTTTTGTGATCATTACAAGCAATCTTCTGATGGCAAGAGGAGAGCTAGAAACAGGGTTGATCTCCAATAAATGATTTTTATAAAAGTTATTAAAAGCTTTTGAGGGCCATGAGGGATTAAATGTATCCCAAGCATATTTTCCAGCCGTTTTATAACCTCTTACAATTTTTTGACCATTCACCATTTTTTTAAATTGCAATACAAGTTTTTTAACTGATAAGAAGGAGGTGATTGGATTCTTATAAATGAATACCCCTATCCACCAAATATTCATCACCATCAAAATTCTTACGATGTCATATTCAATAGCAGAAGTACGGCGGTGTGGGGGTTTGGCGATCATTTATTTCCGAATTTGAAAGGTATAATTCTTAATACCTCTATTACAAATATAACAATTTTGATTCGAAATAATAATATTATTCTATTTATGGTGGTAAATGAGGTGCTGTATTATAGTTGCATGGCAAAACAAAGAAAATGACTTATTAAGCAAACTTACAAAAATTGGCAAATGGCAGAGTTACAGCTTTTTTAGGTTATTTTAATACCTTTACAATCCAATGAAAATTATAATTGCAATAGACGGTTATGCAGGTTGTGGGAAAAGTACTTTGGCAAAACAACTTGCAGAGGAACTGAAATATTTATTTTTAGATACGGGAGCGATGTACAGGGCGGTTACCTTGTATTTGTTGGAAAATGATATTGATTGGAATAACGAAATTCTATTGGGACCTGTTTTGGAAAAAATTCATATTGATTTTCAGTTTGATGTTGATGATAATAAATATTATACTGTATTAAACGGCAGAAATGTAGAGGAGGAAATTCGTGGAATTGCTGTTTCGAATAAAGTGAGTGAGGTAGCTGCTATTTCTTCCATAAGGAAATTTTTAGTGAAACAACAACAGGAGATCGGCAAACAAAAAGGAATTGTGATGGATGGAAGAGATATTGGCACCGTAGTTTTTCCTGAGGCTGAATTAAAAATATTTGTGACCGCAAAAATGGAGGTGCGCGTGCAACGGCGATTATTTGAATTGCAATCGAATGGAATTTTGGTGAGTGAGGAGGATATCAGAAATAATCTATTAAAACGCGACCGCGAAGAAACCACACGAGCCGATAGTCCGCTAAAAAAAGCGGAGGATGCAATTGAGTTGGACAACTCGGACTTATCGATGGAAGAACAACTGGATTGGGCATTGGCAAAAGTCAGTAATGTACACAAATAAATTATTCAATTTATATTTTTGTTATCATCTCGCGTGGTATGATCACAGGTTTAGTGTTTTTTGGGATCAATGCTAAAATTTGGGGAGTGGATATTTTCATTTGAGAAGTCCGCATAGTATTAACTTGGTTTTTTAATACAGTTTCTTATAGTTTTATAATTTACA
>JAYSYX010000352.1:0-7775 GCA_043727235.1 Bacteroidota bacterium | reverse complement strand
GAAAATATGCTTTTTTCATGAAGGATCCATTTCGAAGGTCACTATATCATGCGCTCGATTAACTACTCATTACTCCTAACTCATTACTCATTGAGATTAAAGTTTAAAAAAATGATGAATCGCGCGTCCAACCTCCATTAATAAGCCGTGCCGGATTCACGATTCACACTTTACGATTCACGAAGGTTCCTCCGCATAATAAAAAGCTCTATTTTATATTTCAAATCTTCAACATTGAGAGAGGCAAACTCCCTACTCACCACTCTCCATTCACCCTTTTAAGGGTAAAATAAACGATCTGCAAAAAATATTTTTATCTAAATAAATTTTCGCTGATCCAAAAAGATCGCTTTTTACCTTAAAAAAGGGCTGAAATCAAGCAAAATCAAGGGTTTTGGAGGCAAAATGTGTATAAAGTGTTGAAAATAAAGGGGTTCCCGAGAATTCATGTTTTGAAATGCCCGTAAACACTGTATTTTTGGCAACGTAAAACATATTTAATTAACTAATAAAACCAAGTACAATGAACAAAGGTGAATTAATTGATGCAATGGCAGCCGACACAGGCTTAACCAAAACACAATCTGCAGCATGTTTAGACAGCATGATGACAAGCATTCGTAAAGTATTAAAAAAAGGCGACAAAGTTACTTTAGTAGGTTTCGGAACTTACTCTGTAAGCAAACGTGCTGCTCGTACCGGTCGTAACCCACAAACTGGTAAAGCAATTAAAATTGCTGCAAAAAATGTTGTGCGTTTCAAAGCAGGCAAAGAATTATCAGCTGCTGTTTAAAAAGAAATTTTCTTTTTTATTTAAAGGAGCAAAACTTATCGGTTTTGCTCTTTTTTTTCCACAAACTTCCAATTAAATCGTATCTCCACCCTGAGCCCTCTAACTACTAACTACTAAATACTATATACTAAATACTCTCCTGTACAAATTGCATATCATACAACTTTCTATAATACCCGTTATGAGCCAAAAGTTGTTCATGCGAACCTATTTCTTTTACTTCTCCTTTATCAAGAACCATTATTTTATCTGCGCGCTGAATTGTAGATAATCGATGTGCAATAATGATTGAAGTTCTGTTGGTGATAAGATTTTCAATTGCGTGCTGAATTATTTGTTCCGTCTCAGTATCTATAGAGGAGGTAGCTTCATCCAAAATTAAAATCCCGGGTTCAAAAACAAGAGCCCTGATAAATGAAATAAGCTGGCGTTGCCCCAGCGATAAGGTTGCACCACGTTCCATAACCTCATAATTATAATCGCCGGGAAGATTAATAATAAATTCATGTGCTCCAAGCATTTTTGCTGCTGCTATCACTTTTTCCTTCGTAATTGCATCATTGCGCAAGGTGATATTATCCATGATGGTTCCGGAAAATAAAAACACGTCCTGTAAAACCAAACCTATCCTTTTGCGAAGTGCCGTTAATTCATATTCGCGAATGGAAATATTATCAATTTTAATATCTCCCTTCTGAATTTCGTAGAATCTGTTTAATATATTTATTACCGAAGTTTTTCCGGCGCCTGTGGCACCCACTATAGCAAGTGTTTCACCTTCCTTTATTTGAAAATTCACATCTTTCAATATCCAGTTTTCATCTTTATATGCAAACCACACATGTTCAAAATCAATTTTTCCTTTTATGGTATCCGTTTTTCTTGTTCCGGTATTTTCTATTTTTTCATCCGTATCTAAAATTTTAAAAATACGGTCGCTGCTTACAACACCCATTTGTAAGGTGTTGAATTTATCAGCCAACATACGGAGCGGACGAAATAAAATGGTGAGATATAAAATAAATGCGTTGATATCACCTAAGGTAGCTTTTCCCTCCAACACACTATAAGCGCCTTTCCAAACCATGAGAGCAGTTGCAAAAGCAATAATAATTTCCACCACAGGAAAAAAAATGGAATAATACCATACTGACCTTATCTGCGCTTTTCGATGTGTACTGTTTATTGTCTTAAATTTTTCAAATTCTGTATCTTCTGCATTAAATATCTGCACTATCTTCATTCCTGTTATACGTTCCTGTAAAAATGAATTAAGATGCGCAACTGCTGTGCGCACTTCCTGAAAAGTACTTTTTATTCCTTCCTTAAAAACATAGGTTGCGTAAATAATTAATGGAAAACTAACCAAACTCACCAATGTAAGTTGCCAATTGATAAAGAACATAAATGCGATCACGAAAATAATCGTTAACAGATCTGCTATTATCTGAATGGCACCCTCAGTAAAAACACTGTTTATTGTTTCAAGGTCGTTAATTGTTCTAGTGGTAGATACCCCAACGGGTGTATTATTAAAATAACTCAATCGCAAACTGATCAAATGATTATATACTTTTACCCGCAAGTTTTTAACAACACTTTGTCCCAACCAATTAGTAATGTACAGGAAAAAATATTTACAAATGGATTCTGCAAATAGAACAAGCAATGAAATAAGCGTAATAATGATCAATCCATTGTAATCATTTTTTAAGATATAACTGTCGACAGTTATTCCCACCAAATAGGGCCTCAGCGGCACCAATATAGAAAGTATGATGGCTAATCCGGAAGAAATATAAAATTGCTTTTTAAAAGGTCCGGCATATGACATCAGTCTTCGGAATATTTTATAATCCGATTCTGAGATCAGTTTTGATTTATTAGGAGATCTTATTTTCGATTCTGCGGCCATCCCGACAACAAAGGTGGGTGATTTTATGAAATAATAATAAATTCAATTGGAAACTTCAGATAACTTTCTAGTCAGCATTAATCCATAAGTTCAGTAATAGCATTAAATGCCATAAAACCCAAACCCGTTTTTATTGCATCTTCATCAATATTGAAAGTAGGAGTATGAATATTTGAAGTAATTCCCATCGAGGGATTTCCAGTTCCCAACCTGTAGAAACACGCTGGTATTTCCTGTGAATAAAAAGCAAAATCTTCGGCGCCCATTCTTGGTGTAGTGATTATTACATTTTCCTGTCCCAAATATTTTACTGCCCTATTATAAACTCGGCGAGTTAGCTCTTCTTCATTCTTTAGGACAGGATACCCCTTCGCAATTGTTAATTCAATTGTTCCTCCTAAACTCTCAACTACACCTTTTGCAATTTTTTCAATTTCCATATGCGCTTTATTTCGGATATCTTCATCAAGAGATCTAAACGTTCCTTCAATATAAACTGAATCCGGAATAACATTAGTTGCACCGTTTGCAATTACTTTTCCAAATGTGAGTACAGCAGGTTGAAAAGGTGAGATCACTCTGCTTACAACTTGTTGCAATGCAACTAACATTTGTGCCGACATCATCACCGGATCTTTTGTTTCATGTGGATATGCACCATGGCCTCCTTTACCTTTAACGGTAATATATATTTCATCAGTACTGGCCAACATTGTCCCAAAACAAAAAGCGAGTTTACCCGCCTCAAACGGAGTAAAAACATGCTGTGCAATTATACTTGTTACTTCAGGATTTTTTAAAACCCCTTCCTCTATCATCACTTTTGCGCCGCCTGGCAATTTTTCTTCAGAAGGTTGAAATATTAATTTAATACTCCCTTCAAATTCATTTTTTAAGGAGTTGAGTATTTTTCCAACACCCAATAAACAACTTGTATGAACATCGTGTCCGCATGCATGCATTACACCTTCATTTTGTGATCTGTATTCCACTTCGTTTAATTCCTGAATTGGAAGTGCATCCATATCAGCACGTAAAGCAATAATCTTTTTTGAAGGATCTTTTCCTTCAATTAATGCAACAACACCTGTTTTTGCAATGTTATTTTTAAAGGGAATTCCGTATTCCGCTAATTTTTTCTGGATAAAAGCGGAGGTTTCAAATTCCTGAAAGGAAAGTTCAGGATGTTGATGTAAGTGTCTGCGACAATCGCGAATTTCTTCAAAATTTGCTAAAGCAAGCAACTTGATCTTTTCTGCAAAATATTCGCTCATTGTTCCGCAATATTAATTAGATCTTTCACAACATAGGCACTTGGATAATCTGTCATAAGTTCCTGCAGATCGCGATTGGCATCAAAACGATTGGTGTAGTTTCCGATACGCACTTTATAATTGGGCGATTCGAAAACAATACTTGCATTATAATTAGTGTACCGCTGTAAAAAAAGCGCTTTTGCATCCTTTGCACTCATCAGACTGGTGCCGGCATATACCTGTATCCGATAACCTGGCAGTTCGCCGTGTTCTTTGTTGAAGAAAATGTGTTTTTCAACTAAGGCCCCCGCTCCGGCATTGTCTTTTATAGTAATAGTTCCTGTTTGGGAATAACAGCCTAAACTCAATAAAAGCAGTATTACAGAAAAACTTGATTTCATTTTACCTTAATAACACGAAAGTAATAATAATTATTTGGTGCAGAGTGTTTGAGGGGAAAAAATTGGTTGAATTTTTTAACAACACCTACTTTAAACGAAAAACAATGCGTCTTATTTCATTTTACAATCAACTCCACCCCTTTTGAGGTCCCTATCCTATCAGCTCCCGCTTCAATAAGTTCTTCAGCGAAAACTTTGGTCTTTATTCCTCCTGAGGCTTTGATCTTTATTTTTGCTTTCAATGCTTCCCGTAAATTTCTTATCGTTTCCACATCTGCTCCCGGACCATTCACACCGGTGGAAGTTTTTACATAATCCACATTAAATTCATTAGCGATCTTGCAGATAAGATCAATTTCTATTTCAGACATTAATCCTGACTCGATAATGATCTTGATCACTTTATTTTCTGCATGTACCAGTTTCGTTATGGTCTCAATTTCATTTTCGACCGTATCCCAATCATTATTTTTTACTGCGGCAATATTAATTACCATATCCAAATGATCGGCTCCTTTTGCTAATGCGTCTTCCGCTTCTTCAAATTTACTGATGAGGGAAGAATATCCATACGGAAATCCAATTACTGTTACAATATCAATTCCCGTATCTGCAAGAATCGGAACTACATCTCCCAAAAAATAAGTCGGCACACAAACTCCTGCGAAATTATTATGAATTGCTTCTTCACATAATTTCTGCACCTCCGCAATTGTAAGATCGGGTTTTAGGGCGGTATGTTCTATGTATTGATTTAAATTTACCATTGCTATTTTTTAGGACGGAAGACCTAGGAAATAGGACCTAGGAAATAGGACATAAGTCATAGGAAACAATTGGTTTAGTAAGAAAAATTTCGCAAGAAATTTAAACTCCTTACTCCTTACTCCTCTCTCCTCACTCCTCCTTTCCGTGACAATTTTTATATTTTTTCCCACTACCGCATGGACAGGTATCATTTCTTCCTACCTTTTTTTCCACGCGAATTGGTTCTACTGCTTTCCTTTCCTGTTGAGCTGGGCCGCGGTTTCCGGGAGCTGCGCCGCCATCATCACGCGTTTCTTTCAGGTTGCTCATATCGGTGCGTTTTTGAGGAGCTGCCGTGCGCACATCATCCGCAGTTTTAAGAGGCACATAACCTTTAAATAAAAATGAAACTATCTCTTTATTTAATTCACTCAGCATTTTTTTGAACATATTAAATGCCTCGAACTTATAAATTAATAGAGGGTCTTTTTGTTCGTATGTAGCATTTTGTACCGATTGTTTCAGGTCATCCATATTGCGCAAATGATCTTTCCAATGATCGTCAATTACAATTAAACTTATCATGCGTTCAATAGCAATATTAATTTCATCTCCATTCGTATCATTTGCCTTTACCAAATTTACCATTACATTCAAACCCTTTCTTCCGTCGGTAAATGGTACAATAACATTTTCGAGTGTTTCTCCTCGTGAGGTATAAAGATCTTTTACAAGTGGATATACTTTATTTAATACAGCCTGACATTTGCGTTTGTAATATTCTTTTGCATTGCTGTATAATTTATCGGTAATACTTTCCGGCTTATCCGATTCAAATTCTTTTTTTGAAATTTCCGTTTCCATACTAAAGTAACGGATCACATCCAAAGTAAATGCTTCGTAATCTTTACTGTCTAAATGTGTATTTACCAGTTCATCACAAAGATCAAATATGGTATTATTCAAATCGATGGTTAATCGTTCACCGGATAAGGCGTGATTTCTTTTTTGATATACAAGAGAACGTTGATTATTCATTACATCATCATACTCCAACAATCTTTTTCTTATCCCAAAGTTATTTTCCTCCACTTTTTTCTGCGCGCGTTCAATGGATCTGGTGATCATACGGTGCTGAATTACTTCGCCCTCTTTATACCCCATCGTATCCATCACTTTTGCTATCCTTTCGCTGCCGAATAAACGCATCAGGTTATCCTCCAAGGATACATAAAATTCACTGGAACCCGGATCCCCCTGACGCCCTGAACGTCCGCGTAACTGCCTGTCAACACGACGAGATTCATGGCGTTCCGTTCCAATAATTGCCAAGCCACCTGAATCCACAACACCAACTCCCAATTTAATATCCGTTCCACGACCAGCCATGTTAGTTGCGATCGTTACTGAACCGGCTTTTCCCGCATCTGCAACAATTTCCGCCTCGCGTTGATGTTGTTTCGCATTTAATACATTGTGTTTAACACCTTTCATCTGCAACATCCTGCTCAACAATTCACTCACCTCTACTGAAGTAGTTCCAACTAATACGGGACGACCATCATTAACTAATTGTTGTATACGATCAATTACTGCGAGATATTTTTCTTTTCGTGTTTTGTAAACATAGTCTTCAATATCTTTTCTGATAATATTTCTGTTTGTTGGAATTGCAGTAACATCCAATTTATATATTTCCCAAAATTCGCCTGCTTCTGTTTCTGCTGTTCCCGTCATTCCACATAATTTATGAAACATGCGGAAATAATTCTGTAAGGTAATGGTCGCGTATGTTTGTGTCAACGCTTCCACCTTAACATTTTCTTTAGCTTCAATTGCCTGATGTAAACCATCGCTATATCTTCTCCCTTCTAATATACGACCCGTTTGTTCATCTACAATTTTTACCTTGCTGTCCATCACCACATATTCCACATCTTTTTCGAAAACAGTATATGCTTTTAATAATTGTTGCACAGAGTGAATACGTTCACTTTTAACTGCGAAATCCTGCATAAGTTGATCTTTTGCAGCTAATTGCTCTTCTTTGGTTTGAGCATTGCGATCAATTTCCGCGATCATAGCTCCAACATCCGGAATAATAAAGAATGTAGGGTCATCACCACCTTCGGTAATTAATTCAATGCCTTTATCAGTTAGATCAACAGAGTTTTGTTTTTCTTCAATAACAAAAAACAGATCGGTATCAATCTCCGGCATTCGTTTGTTGTGTTCCGAAATATAAACACCTTCCGTATCACTTAATAATCTCCTCACTCCTTCTTCACTCAACAATTTAATGAGTGCATTATTTTTTGGCAAGGCGCGATGTGCACGGAAAAGATGAATACCACCTTCCTTAGTTTTTCCTGCCTCAATTAATTTTCTCGCCTCTGTTAAATTATAAGTAAATATTTTTTTCTGTGCTTCAATTAATTTACTGATACGCGGTTTTAAAACATTATATACTTCCGCATCTCCACCTTTTGGAACCGGACCGGAAATTATCAAGGGAGTTCTTGCATCATCCACCAAAACTGAATCCACCTCATCCACCATCGCGTAATGATGTTTGCGCTGGACCTTTTCATCAACGGTGCGCACCATATTATCCCTCAAATAATCGAAACCAACTTCATTATTTGTTCCATAAGTAAGATCAG
>JAYSYX010000351.1:0-22262 GCA_043727235.1 Bacteroidota bacterium | reverse complement strand
GCAGTCAGATTAGTAACAGAACAAACAAATAGAAGGGTGAAAAAAATATATTTCATGTTAAGCGGCTCAAAATTACAAAGATTGTGGAGTTTGTGAACGCCTTCCAACTGCTTATATTATCTTTGCCGATTGAAATTTGAAAATGTGATGAAAAAGATACAAATGGTTGATCTTACGGGTCAATACCAAAAAATTAAGGAGGAAGTAGATGCCGGTATTCAGCAGGTAATTGATTCAACACAGTTTATAAATGGAAGTGCAACAAAGGATTTCGCCGCGGCATTAGCTTTGTATTTGCAAGTTAAACACGTGATTCCATGTGCAAATGGAACAGATGCTCTGCAAATTGCGCTTATGGCACTTGAACTTCAAGAGGGAGATGAGGTGATCTCCATACCTTTCACCTTTGTTGCTACAGTAGAAGTTGTTGCCTTATTAAAGTTGAAACCTGTTTTTGTTGATGTGGATAAAAATACCTTCACCATAGATGTTGATAAAATTGAAGAAAAAATAACATCCCGAACAAAGGCGATCATCCCAGTGCATCTTTTCGGACAAAGTGCCGACATGGAAAAGATCATGAAGATTGCTGCAAAACACAATCTTATTGTTATTGAAGATAATGCTCAGGCAATAGGAAGTGAATTGAGGATGGAGGGTAACAGAAATTTAAAAACCGGATCCATAGGTCATATTGCCACTACCTCTTTTTACCCGACAAAAAATTTAGGAGCATATGGTGATGGAGGAGCTCTATTTACAAATGATGATGACCTTGCTCAAAAAATAAAGATCATTTGTGATCATGGGTCTGCAAAAAAATATTATTACGATGCCATTGGTGTAAATTCCAGACTCGACAGCATGCAAGCAGCAATTTTAAATGTAAAACTTAAAAATCTGGATGCATATAATAAACAGCGTCAACATGCAGCTGCGCAATATGATACCGGGTTAAAGGATATTCCGGGAATTGTTATCCCTACAAGATTTGAAAGATCTACCCATGTATTTCATCAATATACAATTAAGGTTGCAGGTTTCAGAGATGCATTAAAAGAACATTTACAGGAAAAAGGAATTCCTTCCATGATATACTATCCTGTTCCTTTGCATCTCAGTGATGCGTATCAGGTATATGGTTATAAACTGGGTGATTTTCCTGTTAGTGAAAAAATTGCAATGGAAGTTTTATCACTTCCTATGCATACAGAATTAGAAGTTGAACAAATAGATCATATATGTGAAACTATTAAGCAATTTGTCCTTAAACAGATTCCGGTAATTGCATGATCGATTTAGAAAATACACATTGATAAATTAATAATTAAGCCATAAATGTTCAACAAACTTATAAAAGGAGAAAATAAAATTTCGGTGATAGGTCTTGGTTATGTTGGACTGCCGATCGCATTGGAATTTGGCCGTAAATTTTCTGTGGTTGGATACGATATTGACGAAGATAGGATCCGCTCATTAAATAGTGGAATAGATGAAGGAAATGACATTGAATCAATTGCATTTGAAAATACGAATGTTTTATTTACACATGACCTGAAAGATCTTGCAGATTGTAATTTTCATATCATTGCAGTGCCTACACCGGTTGATGAACACAAAGTTCCTGATCTTTCTCCATTGATTTCAGCAACAAAGTCAATATCGCGAATTCTAAAAACCGGAGATTATATCGTTTATGAATCCACCGTTTTCCCGGGATGCACTGAAGATATTTGTCTGCCTGTTTTAGAGGAAGGTTCCGGACTTAAATTAAATACGGGATTCAAATTGGGATATTCACCTGAACGCATAAATCCGGGAGATGTGCAGTACACATTAAAAAATGTAATAAAAATTGTATCCGGTTCTGATGCGGAAGCATTGGAAAATATCAGCGCGGTTTATTCTGAAATAGTTTTGCCGGGAGTTTATCAAGCCTCTAGTATTAAAGTTGCAGAGGCTGCTAAAATTCTGGAAAATACACAGCGCGACCTGAACATCGCTTTAATGAATGAATTATCCATAATTCTGGATAAAATGAATGTAAATACCTATGAAGTTATTGAAGCTGCCGGAACTAAATGGAATTTTCATAAATACATGCCCGGACTTGTAGGTGGACATTGTATTGGTGTTGATCCATATTATCTCACCTATAAGGCTATGAAACTCGGTTACGAACCCTATGTAATTTTGGGTGGAAGAAAAGTGAATGACAAAATGGCATTTTATGTTGCCAGGCGTTGTATGCAGAAATTAATTGAGGCGGGAAAAAATCTTACCCATTCAAAAATTTTGGTGATGGGATTAACTTTCAAGGAAAACGTTAGTGATATTCGAAATTCAAAGGTGGCGGATCTGGTGCAGGAATTATTATCCTTTGGATTACATGTAGATGTAACTGAACCCAACGTCACTTCAGAGGAAGTTAAAGCGGAGTATGATTTTGAGCTTCTTGAGGAGGTGAAGGATAAATACGATGCAATCATTATTGCTGTTGCTCATAAAGAATATCTTGATCTTGAAGAGAATTATTTTCTTTCACATGCGAAGGAAAATTGTCTGTTAATAGATATAAAGGGAATATACAGAAATAAATTTACTAAATTTAATTATTGGTCACTTTAAATTTAAAACATTGAAAAAAACTATTTTAATTACGGGAGGAGCCGGTTTTATCGGTTCACATGTTGTGCGTTTATTTGTGAATAAATATCCCGGATATCAGGTCATAAATCTGGATAAACTTACTTATGCAGGTAATCTCGCAAATCTTACCGATATTGAAGACCGTGAAAATTATTCTTTTGTAAAAGGAGATATCGTTGATGCGGAATTTATCGCTCAATTATTTGAGGAATATGCGTTTGACGGAATAATCCATTTGGCCGCCGAAAGTCATGTTGATCGTTCTATTTCCAATCCCATTGAATTTGTTATGACCAATGTTGTGGGTACGGTAAATTTATTAAATGCCGCTAAACTCCAATGGAAAGATGATGAGGCAGGGAAATTATTTTATCATGTATCCACTGATGAAGTGTATGGAAGTTTGGGAGAGGAGGGTTTTTTTTATGAGAATACGAATTACGATCCTCATTCACCTTACTCTGCTTCAAAAGCTTCGAGTGATCACTTTGTGAGAGCATATCACGATACCTATAAATTGCCGATAGTTATTTCAAATTGTTCAAATAACTACGGATCTTTTCAATTTCCTGAAAAATTAATTCCTTTAGCAATTAATAATATTAAAAATAATAAGGCTATACCTGTTTATGGCAAAGGTGAGAATGTGCGCGACTGGCTTTGGGTGGAAGACCATGCAAGGGCAATTGATTCTATTTTCCATTCCGGCAAAATTGGGAATACCTATAATATTGGCGGATTTAATGAATGGAAAAATATTGATCTAATTAAATTGTTGTGCCGAATAATGGATAACAAATTAAAACGTGAAGTAGGAGAAAGTGAGAAACTGATTACTTATGTCACCGATCGTGCAGGGCATGACTTGCGTTATGCCATAGATGCTTCAAAATTAACGAATGATCTTGGTTGGAAACCCTCTTTGCAATTTGAAGAAGGTTTAGAAAAAACAGTGGATTGGTATTTAAATAATGAGGATTGGTTAAAAAATATTACAAGTGGCGATTATAAGAAATATTATGATAGTCAGTATGCATCAAGATAGTTTTTATGGGAACCCTTTTAAGTAAATTATTTGAACATAAGCACCTGCTCGATTTCAGTGTTTTGAATGCTGACATGCATTCCCATTTAATTCCAAATATCGATGACGGATCGGCCAGTGTGCAGGAGTCTGCGAATATGATAAAAGGTTTACAGGCTTTAGGATTTAAAAAATTTATCACAACACCTCATATCATGCCCGAAGTATTTAAAAATGATGCGGAAATAATTCTGGAGTCATGTATAAAACTGAATAGCGAATTAATGCCGGAGTCTGATGTGAATGTTATTGCCGCTGCGGAATATTATATCGATGATCAATTTCATGACAGGGTGCGAAACGGTGAACGTTTTTTAACCTTTGGTTCAAATTATATCTTATTAGAAGTAAATATGATGTCGAGGGAAAAACGATTGGAGGAAGTGTTGTTTGAACTCAATTTAAAGGGATATAAACCTGTTTTGGCTCATGTGGAGCGTTATCCGTATATGTTTGAGGGAAATTCATTGCAGTATTACTCGAGTCTTATGGATGCTGATGTTTTATTGCAGGTAAATTTGCGATCTTTTACCGGCCAATATGGAGAGATACAAAAAAAGATCGCAAGGCAACTTGCTGAACATAATATGATCAATTTTTTGGGTACGGATATCCACCATGAAAGTCAGCTGCCTGTCATTCAACAATCAATGAAGGATTCTTATGTTCAGAAATTATTAACCAATAACACTTTAATGAATAATCAACTTTAATTAAAACAGAACATTTTTAAAATATTTATATTCGTTTTTATTATGCCATTTATTGATACGCACATACCTGACCTGTTTGTATTTGAACCTAAGATAATTGAAGATGCACGTGGTTATTTTTTTGAGTCCTTTAATGCTGCTTTATTTGCGGAAAGAAATATTAATACAAACTTTGTTCAGGATAACCAATCAAAATCCACCTTTGGAGTATTGCGCGGATTGCATTATCAGTTGAATCCCTTTGCTCAGGCCAAATTAGTTCGTGTAATTTCAGGTGAAGTGTTAGATGTGGCAGTGGATATCCGACAAAATTCAGCTACCTATGGGCAACACTTTTCCATAATATTGTCAGCAGAAAATAAAAAGCAGCTGTATATCCCCAGAGGGTTTGCACATGGTTTTGTTGTATTAAGCGAAACTGCAGATTTTTTTTATAAATGTGATAATTATTACTCAAAAGATCAGGATGCCGGAATTATGTATAATGACGGTGGTTTACATATTGATTGGATCTTGGAAGCAGATAAAATAAAGGTCTCTGAAAAGGATCAAAATTTACCTGAATTTAATTCCTCTAAAAATAATTTTATTTAATTTTAAAATATTTCGCGAATTAAAACATTTCGCATCTCGTAAATCATGTCAAAAATACTCATAACAGGAAGTAACGGTCAACTGGGAAGTGAATTGCAGGATATTGCAAAACACAATAAACAACACGAATATGTGTTTGTGGATGTTGATGATCTCGATATTACAGAATCCAATGCAGTGGATACTTTCTTTGCCTTATACAATTTTGATATTTGCATCAATTGTGCTGCCTATACGGCTGTAGACAAAGCGGAAACAGACAAACAACTTGCATACAAAATAAATGTTATAGGAGTAGAACATCTGGCAAAGGCCTGTCAAAAAAACAATGCGGTATTTTTTCATATATCCACTGATTTTGTGTTTGATGGATTAGCTACTGAACCTTATAATGTAGAGCACCCGGTGAATCCCATTAGTATTTATGGTCAAACAAAAGCAGAAGGCGAATACCGTGCATTATCACTCAATAAAAAAACAATTCTTATCAGAACCAGTTGGGTATATAGTTTTTATGGAAATAATTTCGTAAAAACAATGTTGCGTGTGGGAAAAGAAAAATCAACATTAAATGTTGTGGATGATCAGATAGGTGCGCCTACTTATGCCGGAGACCTTGCAGCTGTAATTTTTACATTTATTGCGGAAATAAAAAATATCGAATTTGGAATTTACCATTATTCCAATTCCGGGATTACTTCATGGTGCGGATTTGCAAAAGAGATCATGCAGTTATACGGATTAAAATGTGAGATAAATCCAATTGCCACCGAACAGTATCCAACTCCTGCAAAAAGACCAAAATATTCTTTGTTAAATACTGAAAAAACTAAAAAGGTATTAAAAATTGAGATACCCGACTGGAAAATATCATTAAAACATGTAATTCAACTTATAAAAAACAATAAAATGCTCGAAACGATTGATGTGAATAAAATTATTGCCATAGCTGAAGAAGCGGGCAGAGAGATTATGAAAATTTATGAAACCGGTGATTTTGCGATCACCGATAAAAGTGATAACTCTCCATTAACAAAGGCTGACAAGGCCGGTAATGCAGTAATTGTTGCTGCCCTAAAGGAAAATTATCCCGACATCCCGATTATTTCGGAAGAAAATAAAATGATTGATTACAGCGATAGAAAAGATTGGGAATATTTCTGGCTTGTAGACCCTCTTGATGGTACAAAAGAATTTATAAAGAAGAATGGAGAATTTACTGTGAACATTGCACTTATACGCAATGGAAAACCGGTGATGGGAGTTGTGGGAATTCCTGCAAAAAATCAAATGTATTATGCCGTTGAAAATAAGGGTGCTTATAAAATAGATGAGGATGGTAATAAAATTAAATTGGAAGTGAATGCACCAAAAGAAAATGAGATCGCACTGATCGGAAGTCGCTCACACCCTTCTCCTGAATTTGATGCTTATTTAAAAGATATGGAACAGAAGTATGAAACGGTAAATTTTGTACCTGCAGGCAGTTCCTTAAAATTCTGTCTTGTTGCAGAAGGCAAAGCAGATGTATATCCGCGATTGGGCCCAACAATGGAATGGGATACCGCTGCCGGTCATGCATTGGTTTTAGAAGCAGGAGCAAGGGTAAAAGTTTATGGAGGAGTTTCAGATCTTGAATACAATAAGGAAAATTTGCTAAATCCCTTTTTTATTGTGGAACGCAACAATTGATATTATTGCTAAATAATTAAATTTTTGTGACATTGTATTTTAGCATTCAGCCCGGTATTTTGCCGGGTTTTGTTTTTCTGAGAGTTAATCGTGACTACCATTTCACCTTATTTTTTCTATTTTAGCTAGTTCAAATTAGAAAACATGAGAAAACTTTCAGCCGGTTTTTTGAGTTTATTTATATACCTGCTCTCCTCAGCACAAACCGCAGAAACAGTGGTGGATACTACAATTGGGTCTACTCCGGTGTTAACGGAACGCCAATTGGGACTTCAAAAACGAAGGGCAATGGAAAACAGTACTCTCCTGACCAACGTAGAATTCACGAGTATAGGTCCTACCATTATGAGCGGACGTGTGACAGACTTAGACGTTAATCCAAAGGATGCTTCTAAATTTTATGTTTCCTATGCCAGTGGTGGATTGTGGTATACAGAAAACAATGGTCTTTCATTTACTCCTTTGTTTGATAATGAAGATGTAATAACTATTGGTGACTTTGCGGTTGATTGGGCGAATAATATTATTTGGGTTGGAACAGGAGAGGTAAATAGTTCACGTTCAAGTTATGCAGGGATTGGAGTATACAAATCCATTAATGGTGGAAAGAGTTGGGAATATTGTGGTTTACCTGAATCACATCATATAGGAAGAATTGTTATTAATCCGAGAAATCCGGATATGGTGTATGTGGCCGTTTTGGGACATTTATATACGCCGAATGCAGAAAGAGGAGTATATAAAACCATTGATGGCGGTAAAACCTGGAAACAAACATTATTTATTGATGAAAATACAGGAGCAATTGATCTTTTGATAGACCCTAATGTTCCTGATTTTTTATATGCGTGTACCTGGCACCGCGAACGCCGAGCATGGAATTTTGTTGAATCCGGATCAGGTTCCGGAATTTATAAATCCGTTGATCAGGGAGAGACATGGAACTTATTGACAAAAAATGGATCCGGGTTTCCTCAGGGTGATGGGGTTGGCAGAATAGGTATTGCAGTTTCGTACCAGAGAAACAATATAGTATATGCAGTGGTAGATAATCAGACGCCTAAAGAAATTAATCCCGTTGAAAGAATGCGCATGGAGGAAGAAGCAATTTTTAATATGGATACTTTAAAGGTTCTCACAAAAGAAAAATTTGCTTTGCTCGATAATGGTCAACTTTCAAAATTTCTTGAAAAAAATAAATTTCCAAAGGACCAAACTGCATCCGTATTAAAACAAAAGGTTGCCGATGATGAATACTTACCCACAGTACTTACTGATTATTTAAATGATGGCGGATATATTTTTAATCTGCCTATAAAAGGTTGTGAAATTTACAGGAGTGATGATGGCGGAACCACATGGTTCAGAACACATGATAAATATCTTGACGGCGCATTTTATACCTATGGATATTATTTTGGCACCATAAAAGTGAGTCCGAAAAACGACAACAAAATAGTTGTTTCTGCATTTAATGCTTTAATGAGTGAAGATGGCGGTAAAACATTTAAAAATATTGACGGGGATAACGTGCATCCCGATCACCACACAGCATGGATGAATCCTGCTAATGATAAACATATAATTGTTGGAAATGATGGCGGTGTTAATATTACTTACGACAATGGGAAAAACTGGTTTCTTGCAAATAATCCTGCTGTAGGACAGTTTTATTCTGTTACCGTAGATGATGCAATTCCCTATAATGTTTACGGAGGATTGCAGGATAACGGTGTTTGGACCGGGCCGTCAACTTACAATAAAAGTAATTATTGGACCTCATCCGGGAAATATCCATATTACCCAATTTACGGTGGAGATGGAATGCAGGTGCAGGTTGATACAAGAAATAATGAAACGGTTTATACCGGATATCAGTTTGGATATTATGCACGTCTGAATAAAAATTCCGGCAAGGAGGAAATTAGTATTCGACCTGCAACAAAATTCGGAGAAGCGCCACTTCGTTACAATTGGCAAACACCAATTGCCTTAAGCAAACACAACCAGGATATTTTTTATTATGGTTCGAACAGATTTCACCGTTCATTAAACAAAGGAGAAAATTTAATTGCACTAAGCGATGATCTTTCCAATGGTAAAGTTGCAGGAGATGTTGCCTATGGTACCCTTACAACAATTTCAGAATCTAACTTAAAATTCGGATTATTATATTGTGGAACAGATGATGGCAATGTTTGGATAAGCAAAGACAATGGATATAATTGGAATAAAATAAATGTATTTATTAAAAAAGAAATGCCTCCCACCAAAGCAAAAACGCCTCCTCCGGCTATAAATACGGTTCCGGATGGATTATGGGTGAGTAGAGTTATTGCGGGACGATATAATGAATCGACAGTTTTAGTTTCGTTGAACGGTTATAGGAACGATGATTTTAATTCGTATTTATATATCAGTGATGATTTCGGATTAACCTGGGCGCAAATTGGGACTGATCTTCCTGCAGAACCAATTAATGTAGTAAAAGAGGATTCTAAGAATTATAATATCCTTTATGTAGGCACCGACAATGGACTCTATATATCATATAACAGAGGGAAGAATTTCATGAGTTTTAGTGCCGGTTTGCCTCGAGTTGCAATACACGATATTGCTATTCAGGAACGCGATAATGAAATGGTGGTTGGCACGCATGGAAGAAGTTTATATAAAGTGACACTGGATGAAGTTCAGAAAATTGATTCTTTAATTTCGAAAGACATTTATTTATTTGAAAAAAATGATATTAGCTATGATGCTAATCTCGGTAAACAATTTAATGTTTTTAACGACACCTATGTTTATGACCAGGAATTTGCCTATTTTGTAAAATCTCAAGGAGTAATAACGATACAAATTGCTACTGATGACGGAACGATTATAAAAGAGATGACAGATAGTGCGGAAGCTGGTATTAACTATTTAAAATATGATCTGAGTATAGACGGCAATTTTGAATCCGCGTATGAAAATTATTTAAACAACCAACCAGTAGACGGAATGCGCAAAGTTGCTGATGTTAAACCTGCTGACAATGGAAAACTTTATGTAATGCCGGGAAAATTCCAAATAAAAATGTCGACGGAAAGTTTGAATAACGAGATAGGGAATTTTAAGGTAGTAAAAATGGATTAGGCAGTTTTATTATTGATTTTCATTACCTATCAGATATTGATTTTTGATCTTTTTTTAGTCGTGTAAAGCGATTATTATTTGGGATTAAAAATTCGCTCATAAATTTCATTTACCAACGATACCAGATCAAGCATCTCAAATGGTTTTTCAATAAAATGATCGGCACCGGCTTCCGAACATCTGTCTTTAGCAATAGGATCTGCAGATATCATTAAAATGGGAATATGTTTAAATTCTTCTTTCGCCTTTAGTTCTCTGCATATATCACAGCCATCTGCACCCGATAGATGCATATCCATTAGAATAATATGCGGATCAATTTTCAAAATTAACGACTCAATTTCAATTACATTATCTCTTGTAGTTACCTTAAATCCCTTGTGCTTTAACATTGCATTTAACATGTAGAGAATATCCTCATTATCGTCAATTACCAGTATATGAAAATTCTCTTTTGACATATATCGCTGTTAATTATTTTGTATTATAGGGAGTGAAAAATAAAAAATCGAGCCTTTTGGTATTGCACTGTTAACTCCAATAACACCACCGTGACGTTGAATGATTTCCGCCGCAATAAACAAACCGATCCCAAATCCAGGGAATGTTTTTTCATTTTTTCCTTCAACCCGATAAAATCGTTCAAATATTTTCTTCTGGTCCGCTTTAGAAATACCAATACCTCGGTCTTCAACCGAAACAAAAACATTGTCCTCTGCAACATTTGATTCTACGTAAATTTCTAAACTTTCAGGGGAATACTTAATTGCATTAGTTAGAAAATTTGTTATTACTTGGGCAATTCTTATCCTATCTGCCATTACATGTGCACTACAGAATTTTGAAAATATTATTTTATGATCCGGATTAACATGGGATATCTCATTAATTACTTCTTCCACCAATTGATGCATACAAAATTCCTGTTTTTGTAATAGCAGTTGTCCTGATTTAATTTTAGAAAGATCCAGTAATTCCCCGATAAGATTTGTCATTTTATTTATCTGATTTCCTAATTTATCCAATGAACCTTTGAGAAAACCATCATTTCCATCCGAATACATCGATTGAAGAAGTTGTACATAGCCTTTAATTGAGGTAATAGGAGTTTTAAGCTCATGACTTGCCATTTTAATAAAATAGTCTTTTTGCTGATCTTGTTCACGCAAGTCATGAATATCTGTACTTGTACCCACCCACATTTGTATATTGCCATTTACATCCAGTTGTGGAATTGCTCTGCTTAACTGCCATCGGTATTCCCCATCAGATCTGCCAAAACGGTGTTCGAATATGAAATCTATTCCAGTGGATATTGTTTTTTCCCATGCCTTGATACTTTCCTCCCGGTCGTCAGGATGTACTATTTGCAGCCACCCATTCTTCATTAGAATTTCGGAATTAAATCCTGAAAATTCAGAGATAGATTTATTAAAATAATTCAGATTGCCTTCCACATCAGCAGTCCATATAAATTGCGGCATTGCATCTGCGAGTAACCTGAACTTGAGCTCTCTCGCTTTTAAATTTTGCTGGTAATTAATCTCTTCAGTGATATCTCTGATAGTGCCGATCAATTTTATCGGTTTTTTTTCTTCATCGTAAAACACCTTGCCTTGGCCCTCTACCCATCGCAGCTCATTTTTATATGTATATATCCTGGAACGATAATGGAGTATACCGGTTTTAAATGCAATTTTGTAAGCATGTTCTCTAATTGCCCTATCACCTGGATGTAAGTGATTTGTGAGTTGTTCATGTGATAATTCTTTAAATTCATCATAACCTAGTATATTCAAATATTTTTGTGAATACTTTGGAATTTTTGTTATCCAATCCAATTCCCAGGTCCCCAAACCACCGGCTTCAATAATTATATTAAGTTTCTCATCCTCCTCCTTTAATTTGGTTTCATATAATTTACGATCATTTATATCAACGCAAGCACCTATATAACCTTCAAATAGTCCGTCCACAGAATATCTCGGAATGCCTTTATCAGAGATCCATCTGTATTCTCCGTCGAAACGTTTTAAACGATATTCAACATAAAAATCTTCCCTTTTTTCAAATGCAGAATTATAAGTTTCCATGCAATATGTCAGGTCATCCTTATGCACTCCATCTAACCAACCATCACCAATTTGTTCCTTTAATTTTCTTCCTGTAAAATGTAACCATGCCGAATTAAGGAAGTTGCATCTTTTATCAGTTCCTGACATCCAAATGAAAACAGGTGCTTCATTTGCAATTTTTCGGAATCGCCTTTCACTTTCATCAATTTTATTATATGCATTAATCAGATACTCCTCCGCTTTTTTTTGGTCATGCACATTGGTAAACGACCCTATCCATTTAATTATATTGCCTTCTTCATCTTTGAATGGTTCTCCTTTTCCTTGAAACCAATGGTATTCTCCCTCTTTATTTTTAAACCGAAGCTCAACAAAATACTTTTTTCCACTCAATAAACATTTACTCCATAATTCAATTACTATCGGAAGATCATCAGGGTGTGTTATTTTTTTGAATGTTTCAGCATCATAGGGATCAAGGCCGGTAAATTCTGCCCACCTCTCGGATGCAAATGTCTGATTGCCTGCACTATCTGTGGCCCATACCAATTCCTGTAGCGAGTTTGCCAATTGCCTGAATTGTTTTTCACTCTCCTCTGTTTCCTTTCTTATTTTAACGTGATAGGTAACTTCCGTTGCAATTGCATTAATCCCTTTAATAGTTCCGTCAGGTTCCCGCAAAGGCACTAATACCACACTTAAATAAATGTTTTGCAATTTACCGTTGCGCATTAGTTTAACATTTAATTCTTCAGCCTTAAATTTTTGACCGGAATTAAAAACATTGTCCATAATGGATTCAAATCCCTGATGCGCTAATTCGGGAATTGCCTGAAATATATTTTTATTTAATAATTGCTCAGAAGTTCTTGAAAGTAAATTCAACATGAGATCATTTATTATGGTAACCACATGATCTTTGCCTATAAAAATACATTTAGCAACAGGTGATTGCAGGATGCTGTTTAAATATTGTTCGTTACTTAATTCTAGTAATTTAATGGTCTTTACCTTTTCGGTAGTTTCACAACATGTTACAAGAACTCCGTTTATCATATTGGATTCGTCATAAACAGGACTGTAACTGAAGGTCCAATATACATCTTCAATTTTTCCATTTCTATAAATGGGTATTAGTTGATCTTCACTCCAGGATGATTTTCGCTCATAAAAAACCAGGTCTATCATGGGTTTTATAATATCCCATATTTCCGGCCAGGCATGTTCAGCATTCAGACCCAAAATAGCGGGATGTTTTCCATCAATTCCCAATGAAGGTCTGTATGCATCATTATAAAAACAGATAAAATCTTTACCCCAAAATAGAAACATGGGGAATTTGGAATTTAAAATAAGTGATAGTGTGGTTCTCAGTGTTCCGGTCCAGTTATCATAATGCCCTAAGGTTGTTTCAGTCCAATCCTTTTTTAAAATGAGTTCGCCCATTTCACCGGTTCCTTGAATTAATGTTTCAAATACTGATGCTATAGGCTTCTTAATATTTTGAATATATAATTTTATAGGTGGCGGTTTAAAAATTAATTTTATAAATTGGGAACATGAACTTTCCATCAATATATGACACCGTAGATTATATTTCGGTTATCATTTGATGATTGATTATGATTAAAAGATAAATACTTTTTTCCAAATAATATACCAGACTCCTCTTATTACCTGAGTTCTAGTGTAAATGAGGGTAAAAATTTCCACACTACTCTAAAATCGTGGAGTAGTGGAAAAATTTCCTCACTTGTCGGAAAAAAATACACGTATTTTCAGTCTACATCCCACAAAACTTCATTCCTTCATTGTTTTTAGCCTCGCATTAGATTTGAATCCAGTTTATTCCTAATATATATGGAAAAATTAGAGATTATTGATTTACCTGATCACAAACTTGCGGCAATAAATACCGACCTGATCAAAAATGCAAGATCAGTTGACCTAATCTATGTTAATGATTCTCAAGAGGGCATTCTGCGAAAAAGAAAAGGCGGCGGATTTTATTATGTCTATCAGGATAAAACACTTAGAGATAAACGAGTTTTGAACCGAATTAAATCCTTGGTTATTCCTCCTGCATGGGAAAAGGTTTGGATATGTTCTGCAATAAATGGACACCTTCAGGTTACGGGATTTGACACTAAAAACAGAAAACAATATAAATATCACCCTTTGTGGAATTCTGTTCGCAACCAAACTAAATTTTACCGTTTGAAGGAGTTTGGTAAAGTTTTACCAGTAATACGCCTGCAATTAGAAAAGGACGTTTCTTTCCCAGGCATGCCATTAGAAAAAGTATTGGCAACCATTGTGAGTTTAATGGAAAGAACAAATATCCGAATTGGAAATAATATGTATGAAAAACTTTATGGTTCTTTTGGTCTCACCACATTAAAGGACAAACATGTTAAAATATCTGGTCATGAATTGCAATTTATTTTTATAGGAAAAAAAGGTGTAGAACATGATATTCATATAAAAAATAAAACATTATCCGGCATTGTTCAAAAATGTAAGGATATTCCGGGAAAAGAACTATTTCAATATGTTGACGAATCCGGTACAAGAAAAACAGTTGACTCAGGAATGGTAAATCAATATATTAAAACCATTTGCGGACAAGATTTTACTGCGAAAGATTTTAGAACATGGGCGGGAACTTTAGAAGCACTGCTTGCCTTTAAGGAAATTGGTTTTTTTAATACAGTTTCCGAATCAAAAAAGAATATTTCTCAGGCTTTGGAACTGGTTTCCAAACAATTGGGAAATACCAAAAATGTATGTAAAACATATTATGTGCATCCTGTTGTATTGACTTTATATGAGAACGGAACACTTAAGAAGTATATTAAAGAACTTGATGCAATTGAGGTGGATGATGATAAATCGGGGTTGACTTCGGCTGAGATGGTTTTAATGAAGATATTAACTGCAAAGAAAAAATAAAGTAGTTGAAGTGGGAAGCGGACGCTTCGATGAACGTTGCACAAGCCTAAGGCTTGCGCTATTTGGGATGTGTGCACGCCTGCGGCGTGCATTTAATTGGCGTGTTGTGTGTATAATGTATAATATTGTAAAAAATAGTAATCCTTGTCATTAATATGTTTTAATGAATACTTTCGTCTTCATTTTAAAATAAATGTGTACCTATTATTAACCGCTTAATAATTTAATTCTCGCTTTAAATTTAATTTGAGGGGAAAAAATGGAACATTTTTTCCCCTTCCAAATTAAATAGCGCAAGCCTTAGGCTTGTGCAACGTTCAATAAAGCATCCGCTTTAAATAAATTAAAATTTCTTTTTATTTTTGAAATGTTTAATCCTTAATTATGAGCAATAAATATAAATTTCGCAGTTATGAAGATCTTTATTTTACTACACAAACCGTTGTTAATTGGGCTGATGTTTTTACAAGAACCTTGTATAAAAATATTGTTCTTGACAGTTTGAAATTTTGTCAGGAGAAAAAGGGACTGGAAATTTATGCTTGGGTGATGATGACAAATCATCTTCATTTTATTTTAGGCACACATCAAAATCCTTTAAATGAAATTTTACGTGATTTTAAAAGTTTTACATCAAGAAAAATAAAAGATGCTCTTTATGATAATGATAAAGAAAGCAGAAGATATTGGTTAACGCATATGTTTGAATATGAAGGGCATAAAAACAGCAATAATGAAGAATGGCAGTTTTGGCAACAGGATAACCATCCAATTAGATTGTTTAATGCTGATATAACCAGACAAAAATTAAATTATATACATAATAATCCGGTGAAGGCAGGTTTTGTGGAGGAACCGGCCCATTGGATTTATAGTAGTGCTGGGGATTATTTGGCAGATAGGAAGGGGTTGATCGACATTTTATTATTAGAAGGTCTATATTATGTTTGAGGGAAGCGGATGCTTCAATAAACTTTGCACAAGCCTAAGGCTTGCGCTATTTTTATTTGGGGCAAGCCTGCGGCCTGCACTGTTTGTTGGGTGTAAGGGAATTTGAATGGCCGGGTATAGCAGCCGAAAGCCGCTTTCTAGCCCCAATTGTAGCGAAAACCCCTGCCCGGGAATTACTTTCGTTTTAGAATAGGTAATTTTGTCTAAGTGAAGTTTTTGGGAAAATTTTGACTATAACAGGCAGGGTTGCAGAGAAAAGCGGGGGCGCAGTCGGGTAAAAACGCGAAGGATCGGGCTTCAAATCTCATTTGTTGGCAGTTAGTTAATCTATTTCGTGCAGATTTTTGGGTATTTGAAGAAAACTACCGATATTTGCACTCTCATTTTAATAAGCATGGCAAGAGTTTGTGATTTATCAGGAAAAAGGACGGTTAGCGGGAATAATGTTTCTCACTCAAACCGTAGGACCCGCCGTAAGTTTTACCCGAATTTGCAGGATAAGAAGTTCTTCATAGCTGAGGAAAATCGTTGGGTTACTATTAAAGTGGCTACCACCACGTTGAAAACCATCAACAAAAAAGGTATAAGTGCCTATTTGAAAGAATTGCGCGCATCAGGAAAAATAATTAAACTTTAAATCTTTTATAAGAGATGGCAAAGAAGAGTAAAGGAAACAGAGTTCAGGTAATATTAGAATGCACTGAGCAAAAAAATACCGATGTTCCCGGTATCAGTCGCTATATTACTACCAAAAGCAGAAGAAACACACCAGACAGGGTAGAGTTTAAGAAATACAATCCGTATTTGAAGAAAAAAACTGTACACAAAGAAATTAAATAACCTAAAGGAGGTATACTATGGGAAAAATAAGTAAAAATGCCCGTGTTTCCGGCGGTGGAAAAGGAAAAATTTCCGGCGGAGGAAAAGAAATGGTAAAAGTAATTGTTACCGAAAAATCGGCTAAAACCGGTGCCTATATCTTTAAAGAACGTATCGTTCACAAAGACAAGGTGCAGGATGTATTAAAAGGTAATGCTTAATTTCACCGGCTTACAATATTTAAAGCTTCTATGAAAGTAGAGGCTTTTTTTGTACCCCTAACTTAAAATTTCATGGGTTTATTCAGCATATTTAAAAAAGAACAGAAAGAAGATCTTAATAAAGGTTTGGAGAAAACTAAACAGAGTATTTTTTCCAGGATCACAAAAGCGATAGCAGGAAAAAATACAGTTGATGATGATTTTTTGGATGAATTGGAAAATATTCTCATATCGAGTGATGTTGGTGTGGAAACTACCCTTAAAATTATCGACAGATTAACAAAAAGAGTTGCCGGCGAAAAATATTTTGGTTCAGGCGAATTAAATACTATTCTGAAAGAAGAAGTTGTAAAATTACTTTCAGAAAATAATACTCCCGATTTTACTACCTATGAAGTTCCCGCAAATACCAAACCCTATATTGTTTTGGTTGTTGGTGTAAACGGTGTAGGCAAAACCACTACAATAGGAAAACTTGCATATCAATTTAAACAGAGTGGTAAAAAAGTTTTATTGGGTGCTGCAGATACATTTCGCGCTGCTGCGGTTGATCAATTAACAATCTGGGCAGATAGAGTGGGAGTGTCCATAATTAAACAACAAATGGGTGCCGATCCGGCAGCAGTTGCTTTCGATACTGTTAATGCCGCAAAAACGCAGGATGCCGATGTTGTCTTAATTGATACTGCCGGAAGATTGCACAATAAAGTAAATCTTATGAACGAATTATCAAAAATAAAAAGGGTAATTCAAAAAGTATATCCCGATGCACCACAGGATGTTTTATTAGTGTTGGATGCGTCCACCGGACAAAATGCTTTTGAACAGGCAAAACAATTTATAGCAGCAACGGAAGTTACTTGTATCGCGCTTACAAAACTAGATGGAACCGCAAAGGGAGGAGTTGTGTTGGGTATTGCAGATCAATTTAAAATTCCGGTTAAATATATTGGGGTAGGAGAGAAGATGCATCAGTTGCAGGTGTTTAATAAGGCGGAGTTTGTTGATTCGCTATTAGGCTGAAGCCTGATTAATGTACCAATGAACAGCCGGAAAATAATTGATAATTGACAATTGATAATTGAGAATGAAACAGCCGAGTTAACGTAATAAAAATAGTATAACATTTATACCAACAATAATTTTTTAATTTTTAATTAAATAATAAAATCCACCATACCGATCGCACAAGCAGCCGCAGGCAGCGGGTATATTGGATTAATTGGTACATTGGTACATTTATTTAATTGGTACATTTTTTTTAATGAAGGTTCGAACATTAGTTAAAGACAAAGTAAACATCATAACCTTGGGTTGCAGTAAAAATACTGTTGACAGTGAAGTGTTATTGTCGCAATTGAACGCTAACGATATTGATGCACATCACCAAAGGGAAAAGGATGATTGTAATATTATTATTGTAAATACCTGCGGATTTATTGATAATGCCAAACAGGAATCTATTGATACCATATTAAATTATGCAGAGGCAAAAGCAAATGGTGAGATAGATAAATTGTATGTTACGGGTTGTTTAAGCCATAGATATAAGGATGAATTACAGTTAGAAATTCCTGAGGTAGATGCCTGGTTCGGCACTATGGAATTGCCACAAATGCTGAAGAGATTTAATGCTGATTACAAACACGAACTGATAGGTGAACGACTCATTTCCACACCAAGTCATTATGCATATTTAAAAATTTCGGAAGGATGTAACAGAACTTGTTCCTTTTGCGCAATTCCTTTAATGAGAGGTGCTCATGTTTCGAAAACGATTGAAGAAATAGTAAAAGAAGCAAAATATTTGGCGAGTATAGGAGTTAAAGAAATTATGCTCATTGCCCAGGAATTAACTTATTACGGTTTAGATATTTATAAAAAAAGAACATTACCTGAATTATTATATGCATTAAACGAAGTGGAAGGTATTGAATGGATACGTTTGCATTATGCTTATCCTTCGAAATTTCCTTTAGAAATAATTGATGCAATTAAAAATTGTGATCACGTATGTAATTATTTGGACATGCCTTTACAGCATGCCAGTAACAATATATTACAGGCAATGAACAGGCAGATAACAAAAAAAGAAACTATTGATCTTATAAATAACATAAGATCGCAAATACCGGATATTGGGTTGCGCACAACAATGCTGGTTGGATTTCCAGGTGAAACGGAGGAAGATGTTTCCGAACTTGCTGAATTTGTTGAGCAGATGCAATTCGATCGTTTGGGCGTATTTACTTACTCGCATGAGGAAGGCACAAGCGGGTATTTATTAAAGGATGAAATTTCCGCTGAGGAAAAAAGTGAAAGAGCAGCACGGATAATGGAAGTGCAACAACAAATCTCATATGATAAAAATCAAAAGAAATTAGGAAAGGTATTTAAAGTTTTGATCGACAGGGTAGAAAGTAATAATTTTGTTGGAAGAACTGAATTTGATTCGCCGGAAGTGGATAACGAAGTATTAATTGATGCATCAAAATTTTATTTGAGAGTTGGCGATTTTGCACAAATTAAAATTACCAGAGCAGAAGAATTCGATTTATTTGGTGAACCTTGTTGAAACCCTAGCATATTAAAATATTCGGCTTGAAAATTGAAAAGATACCATATCAGCAAACAGGTAGATTCGCTAAGATAGTCACTGATTATTTACATGGAGATGTTTCATTAACTCCCTTCTACAAATATACTCCTGATATCGATTCTTTCGGGGAGGCCATGAAGAATAAGTTAAAGGAACCTATTAATGGTAACTTATTATCCGAAACTATTTCAGCACAATATGGCAATTTGGAAGTTGGTAATGTTGTAGTGGAAAATATAAATTCTTTCCGCAATTCAAATACATTTTGTATTGCAACCGCACACCAGTTAAATATATTTACCGGACCCTTATATGTAATTTATAAAGCCATTTCCACCATACAATTATGTAAAACATTAAAGGAAAAATATCCCGCAAATCATTTTGTTCCGGTATTTTGGTTGGGCAGTGAGGATCATGATTTTGAAGAAATAAATCATTTTTATTTATTCGGGAAAAAGTATACCTGGGAAGGATCTCAGGGCGGCGCTTGTGGTAAATACGATACAAAAGGGGTTGAAAAAATTATAGCGGAATTAATTCCGGTTTTGGGAGAAGGTGTTAATGCCCACTTTCTAATTTCTTTGTTCAGCAAGGCATATTCAACCTCTCAGGATCTGTCAGGTGCAACCCGTTTAATTTTAAATGAATTGTTTGGTGTTTATGGATTAGTTGTTGTTGATGGAAATGACAGTTATTTTAAAACGCAATGCATCAGTATAATTGAAAACGAAATATTTAATAAGACCGCAGAAAAGATCACTAACAAAACATTGGAAATCTTCCCCTATGCGGCACAAGCGACTCCCAGAGAAATAAATTTATTTTATTTGAAGGAAAATTTACGTGAAAGAATAATATTTGACGATGTAATTGGTAAATATTCAGTTTTAAACTCTGATATTTCGTTTACTTCTGATGAAATGAAAAAAGAAATTAATCTGCATCCCGAAAATTTTAGTCCCAATGTAATTTTACGACCATTATTTCAACAAAAAATATTGCCGTGTTTAGCATATATCGGCGGTGGCGGTGAACTGGCCTACTGGTTGCAGTTGCGCGCTTTATTCGAACACCATAAGATTGATTATCCCGTTTTATTGTTGCGTGATTCCTTTCTGATAATTGACAGCAACACCAATAAAAAAATGCAAAAATTGCATTTAACTTCAAAGGATCTTTTTATAGATGAAAATACATTGATCAATAATTTTGTGAGATCAAATTCAAATGGTGCCGTGAGTTTGGAATCCGAAAGTATTGAAATTGAGGCCATTTTTAATAAGATATTGGAAACGGCTACGAAAATTGATAATTCCCTCGAAAAAACTGTTCTGGGGGAGAAACAAAGTATAATAAATGTTATGCAGAAACTTGAAGCTAAATTACTCAAAGCTGAAAAGTTGAAAATGGACGCTGAAGTGAGTCAGATCCGATCGGTTCTATCTAAATTATTTGCAGGTAATCAGCTTCAGGAACGACAGGATAATTTTATATCTTATTACCTTAAACATGGTTCTTCATTATTTGATATTCTTATTTCGAATGCCGGTCAACCCAACCCCGAGTTCATCATTTTAACAATGGATGAGGCATAATACCATCCATTTTTGAAGTCACAAATGCAGCAAACTTAAATTTGACTTTATTGGTTTGTTTAGCAAATTTGAGTTCGGCAATGATGGACCATTTTACTACAAGGCAAATTCCAACGAAGTATCAGGCTCTGGAATACCTGCATTTACCTGTGGCCCTCACCGACAATTCCTTTAACATCCTGCATTTCAATACGGCCTTTCTGCAGCTAATGAGGTCAGAAACTGCTGTATTCCCGCCTAGAGACCTACCTGAAATCTTTACCGATTTTACTATTAAGATGGAAATGGCTCTGCATACCGCGGCAGATCCTTCCCAATTTGTTATATGCTCTCTTAAACAGGTGAATACAGATATTATTTACGATCTGCAGGTGTCACGAATTGATAAGAAATTAGATCACATTGAAGGGTATACTATTACTTGTATTCCAACAATGGAAACCGATAAGAAGCGGTTGGAAATGGAAGAATTAAGTACACATCATGCTCAGTTACTTGAATATACCAACACCGGTGTAGTAATTCACCAAAACGGAATAATTGTTTATTCCAACAAAAGAGCAAATGAATTAGCAGGTTTCCCATTAAATGAAACTCTGGTCGGGAAAGAAATATGGTTATTTGTTTCAAAGGATTTTAAACAAGTTGTGACAACCCGAATTATGGATCTAATAGAACATAAAAAGGCGGCAAAACCAATTGAAGAAAAATTTATTAGATCTGATGGATCCCTTCTCGATGTAGAGGTTTTAGCATTTCCTGTAAGTTACGAAGGGAGTTTTGCAATAAAAACGATATTTACCGATATCTCTGATAGGAAAAAAGCAGAACAATTACTGATTGATACCAGACAACAATATTACACCTTGGTAGAGAATTTATCGGATGTGGTTTTTCAAACCGATACGGATGCACAATTTAATTATTTGAATTCTTCCTGGGAAAAATTAACAGGTTTTACAATTGAGGAAACAAAGGGTCACTCCTGTTTTGAATTTTTACATCATCCTCAAAATACAGACATCTTTTATTCGAAGGTGCGCAAACTTTTAATTAACGGATTGCAGGATTTTCAATATGATCTTTTACTGAATACAAAAAATGGAACTACAAAATTTGTGGAGGTGAGTTTAAGGCCAATTCACGATGAAAAAAATCAGATATCAGGTATTAACGG
>JAYSYX010000350.1:0-3054 GCA_043727235.1 Bacteroidota bacterium | reverse complement strand
TTTATAACCAAAATTTGCCAATGTGGTGGTTCCTCCGTTCTTCATCCAGTTCTGAAATCTCCTCCAATCCCAGCAATAGGGAATAGTTTCGTCAACCGCTTGCAAAAACAGCCATTCGTGATTGCCCATTAAGACCGTTATTTTATATCCATCTTCCTGCATTTGCATAACGAGATCTATTACACCTTTGCCATTAGGCCCGCGGTCGATCAGATCGCCTAAAAGATACAATTCATCCTCTTTCGTTAATTTAAGCGTAGTAAGCAGTGCCATAAAGGAGTTCAGGCAGCCATGTATGTCGGATATTGCAAATCTTCTCATAATTTCAATCGTTGTAAAGCGTATTTAAACATTTTATTTTAATCGGGCCCGGTAATGTGTAATAGTTATTTTCCTGCAAAGATATTTCTTTTGGCTCATTAGGCAACAGATCGAAGAAATTGTCGCTCAACTTTATTTCGCCTTGGTCAGTGTATAAATACACATTTTTTGCATAAACATTGGAGCTAATTATAAAATTCCGGGTAATTTGGTCTATGCTGATTTTAAACTCGGGTTCTTCCAAAAGGAGTTCTTTTGGAGATACGAAGTTGAAAAAGGTCTCAGCCAGTAAATTCTCATCCTGTTTTATGGCGAGATGTAAGATGCATCTTTCGGGAGCTTCATTTTCGAGCATTGTTTCTAATGGAACAACGGAATACAGAATGGAGGACAAAGGTTTTAATAAGATCGATAATGTTTTCTTATCCAGTATCTCCCCATCGGTTTTGATAAGTAAGTATTCAAGTGTTGCATTTAAATTCTCATCCTTATCATTTACTATATATGTTTTAATACTGTCATTTTCATTTATCACACTTATCATCAGTGATTCAAACTTTTGTTTTATGCTGTAATAACTCGCTTTTCTGTTTCCATAATAATCAATGCTGCTCCAACTTGTAACCGGCCAGCAATCGTTAAGCTGCCAAAATAAGGTTCCCATGCAATAGGGTTTATTTCTCCGGTGTGCTTCTATTGCAATTTGCATTCCCTTTGCCTGTAATAATTGAGAAACATAAATATAATCTTCAAATTTATCGGGAATTAAATAGTCGCGCGACATATATTCGGCAATCGTTTCATATCCCACAGGATGTTTCTGATGATTTTTAACGGATGCGGAATTAATATTCAGTTCATTTTCAGGAATAAAATTTTTGAAGGAATTAAATACAGGCATTCCCTGAAAACCATATTCACTCATGAAACGCGGAATTTTGTAATTGTACATTTCAAAAGGTTCTTTTCCCCACCATACACCCCAATAATGACAATCGCCTTCTGTCAAACCTTCTGGACGTCCCCAGCCATGTGTGGGGGAGGAGGGATGATAATTTTTTACGTTTTCATATTTCGTTTCAGTGGGTATGGTACCGGTAAATAATTCAAAATTTTCCATCCATAATTTTTGGGAATCACTTTCTGAATATCCGAATTGTTTTTGCCAGCCCCAATTATTCCAGCCTTCAAAATTTTCATTATTGCCACACCATAAGGCAACAGAACCATTTTTATTTATTCTGCGTGTTTGGTAGCGAATTTCATTTACATAAGAATTTATATTTTCATGAAAAGGATACATGGCACAGGCAAACATATAATCCTGCCAGACTAAAATTCCCAACGAATCGCATAACTCATAAAAATAATCCGGTTCGTAGATGCCGCCACCCCATACCCGGATCATATTCATATTCATGTTCTTTGCCTCGGTTAATATTTTTCTGTAATCTTCTTTTTGCAGTGAGGATGGAAAACTATGTAAGGGTATATAATTTGCACCTTTTATGAAAATAGGTTTGTCGTTCAATTCGAAAGCAAATGATTTTCCATAACTATCAGTAACCTGCTTTAATTCTATGTTTCGAATTGCAAAGGTGAGGTCAAACCGATCAATAATTTGTTTTTTTCTCTTAACAACAACATCAACCGTATACAAAGGTTGCTCTCCAGAACCATTGCACCACCAAATTTCAGGATGTTGAATAACAAATTGAATTATACATACTTCACCATGACCTTTTTGTGAAATCAGAGGTATTTCATTTCCATCCTTTTTGTTGAATAGAGTAATAGAATATTTCTCAAAATCGTGGAATCCAATGCTGGAACTTAATTCAAGATCTACAATAACGGAATCATTAATAACTTTTCCAGGTATAACTGATGCTGAATATATATAAGTTTCGTAATCAAATGCTATTAATTTCACAGGCTTCCAAATGCCGCATGTTACTAATCTGGGTCCCCAATCCCAACCGTATTGATATTGTGCTTTTCGTGTAAAAACTCTTTCTTCACCAGGTAATTTTATCGGATAATTATTCATTAATTCTTTACCAACCCTAACCGAAGAATTAAATTTTATATATAATAAATTTTCTCCTGTTTTTAAATATTTATTTACAGAACTTCTCCATTCCACAAACATATTATCTGCCTTAAAAACTAAAGAATCATTTATATAAACATCAGCATAAGTGTCTAATCCTTCGAAATTTATCTCAATTGTTTCCTGTTTAATAAATTTTCTATCAACATAAAAAGTTGTCTTGTATTCCCAATCTTCGCGTTCCACCCATTGCACAAGTTTTTCATTATCGCCATAAAAAGGATCGGGGATTATTTTATTTGCAAGAAGATCAGTATGAACGCAACCCGGCACTATTGCTGGCATCCAGCCGGTGGTATCTCCAGCTTTTCGGAACGACCAGTTGGAGTTTAAATCAATTTCCACTGTTTTTTGAGTATAACTTTCTGTAATATTAAAGGTCATTACAAAAAGTATGCTAATTAAATATTTCATAAAGGAAACTGATCCATGAAAACTTTTAATTTCCTAACTTCTTCAGTGTTAGTTACAATCAATTTACTAAAATCGTAAATGCCGTCCCTGAATTGATACGTTTGATCTTTATCCGGTGGTTCATGCATTTTAGCAGAGCTGTGAATTTCTTTACACCCCGTTTCCAAAATTAATTGTTTGGCATTTTCAGAAGTAATTCCGGCGCC
>JAYSYX010000349.1:0-7824 GCA_043727235.1 Bacteroidota bacterium | reverse complement strand
TGAAGTAACACATGCCCGAAAAACATCTATATGAATATGCTATCATTCGTGTTTTACCTGTTGTGGAACGGGAAGAATTTCTCAATGTCGGAATAATTCTATTTTCCAAAAAAGCAAATTATATTAAAGTTCTGTATACAATAAATGAAAACAAATTAAAGGTTTTTTCTGGCGATGTTGATGTACAGCAAATAAAAATGAATCTTGAATCCCTTGTAAAAATTGCAAATGGTGAAAAAAATTCCGGTCCAATCGCTGAACTTGATGTTCCATCTCGTTTTCGTTGGTTAACTGCTGTCCGGAGTTCTGCGATCCAGGTTTCCCGACCACATCCCGGAATGTGTGATGATCTGGATGGAACGGCGGAGAGGTTGTTTGGGGAGTTGGTGTTGTGATTTTAAATTCTGTATTATTATTCATTTTTGAATAATTTTGAAATTAAGAATTTTTAAAATAATTTTTTAATGCACAATAAATTCTCCAGAAAAAATTTTATCACGCTAAGTACCCTTGCCGGTGCCGGGTTGTTTTTAGATGCTTGTGGACCAGGAGGAGGGAAGGAGAGTGCAGAAAACAATAAGGAGCTTCCTGATTCTTCAAATTTTGAAGTGGTTGAAAAAGATTTTACGTATTCGGTAAAATTAATCCGGAAGGATGATGTGGAGTATGAAGTGTTGCGTAAAGGATTTAATAAACGAATTAATACATATCCATTAATTATTGCACTTTGCACTTCAACACAGGATGTTTCAGAAGCTATACAATATGCTAAAATAAACAAATTGGCACTTGCTATTAAAAGTGGTGGACATAGTATGGAAGGATTTTCATCAAATGATGGAGGACTTGTTATTAATTTGTCCAAAATGAATTCAGTGGAATTTTTAGAAAATAATAATATAAAAGTAGGGCCGGGTTGTACTTTGTCTAACTTATATGATCAGACTTTTCCTAAAAAAAGATTGTTACCAGCTGGTTCTTGTGGAACCGTTGGAATAGGGGGTTTAACAATGGGTGGTGGTTATGGTTTATTTTCAAGAAAATATGGTTTAACCTGTGATCATTTATTGGAAGCGACATTTGTGGATGGAAATGGGAGAATACATTCAACAAAAGAGGACCCTGAATTATTATGGGCATTGCGTGGTGGTGGAGCTGGAAATTTCGGGGTGGTTACCGAAATGATATTTCACACACAAGAAGCTCCTGCTGTAATGAGATCGCATCATTTTAAAGCACGAAAATTAGATGCGCAACGTGCAAAAAACATTTTAGAAAAATGGTTTGATTTTACTACTAAATTATCGGAAACCTGTTTTTCGGCATTTGTATTAAATGGAAGTACATTAAATATTCTGGTAACAAATTTTGGTGAGCATAATTCCACTTTGGAAAATAATTTGAAAGAACTTGCTCAGCACACTGATGAATTCAGATCAGTTGCGCCTATTGAACTTTCTAAAAAGTTAAAAAATTATTACGGATCATTGGTTCCAGTAAATTTCAAAAATTCTTCTGCAGGATTGTATAAAAATTATAAAGATATTTCCGGTTTTATAACTGGGGTATTTGAAAAAATAATTAATAACCCGGGAATGATTTATCAACTCAATACTTTGGGAGGAAAAATAAATGATGTTGAATTTGAAAAAGTTTCTTGTTATCCTCATCGAGCATATAATTATATTTCGGAATTACAAGCCTATTGGGAAGATCCTGCCCGTGAGGAAAAACTAAGAATTGTTTCAGTTGAAATATTAGATATATTTAAAAGTAATGGAATTACCTCTCAATACATCAATTATTGCAGCACCGAATTCACCAATTGGCAAAATGCATATTATGGAAATAATTACACAAGATTACAGGAGGTGAAGAGAAAATATGATTCAGGTGATGTTTTGAGATATGCGCAAAGTGTTAGGGTGAGGTGAATTTGTAACATATATATTTCAGTATTATGTGTTGCATGATGGGATATAATGTCACCCCTGTCCGGGGTTTATGTGGCTCGTATTTATGTTGCTATAATAATGCCACCCCTACCCGGGGTTAAAGTGCGTTTTAATTTCTATTTTGTAAAATGAATATTTGATTTCTTTGTGTTTCAAAATATATTAAAGTATATTTTGTAATTACGAATTCGATACCGCATGGTATAAAAATAATTTGGGTTAAATGTGTGATATAATTTAAATAAAACACCAAATTCGAATTTTAGGTAACCTCTAAGTAGCGCAGCATTATTATCGTAATCCACAGGTTTGGAGTAACACCAACCCCGGGTAGGGGTGACATTATTATAGTTTCAAAAGATGAAGGATTTTGGTAACCCCGGATAGGGGTGACATTATATCCCAATCCACAAGAAACGTAACGGGAAGAAATATATTCAAAAATAGTCGTTCATTTTTTTTAATCGGTTAGACCCAACAACAGCTGTTAAGGGCTATTTATATACCCCAGAATCCGAATTCTCCGTAACCACGAAGTAGGGTAGCATTATTATAGCAAACCAAAAGTCTGGAGTAACGCAAACCCCGGGTAGGGGTGATATTATTATAGTTACAACAGATGAAGATATTATGAAACCCCGGGTAGGGGTGGCATTATATCCCAAACCACAAAAAACGTAATGGCAAAAAAAATTTCTAAATTAGTCGTTCATAATTTTTAATCGTTTACACCCAACAACGACAATAAATATAAGGTATTTTCCTATTAATTATTACATGGGATTTCTATACATAAAAATATATTTTGTCTTTAAATTAATTGAATTTATAAAATTTCCATATTTTCGTAAAACCTTAATCATATTTATTATTGTTTATTAACTTTAAAAACGTAATTCATGGCACGAACATTTTCACAAATTTACATTCAGGTAGTATTTGCAGTTCAAGGAAGGCAAAACCTTATTCAAAAACATTGGAAAGACGATTTGCACAAATACATTTCAGGAATTATTACCGAAAAAAAACAAAAATCAATAATTATTAATGGCATGCCCGATCATATTCATGCATTTATTGGTTTAAAACCCACAATGGCGATATCTGATTTAGTTCGGGATATTAAAAATAATTCCACCAATTTTATTAATGACAAGAAAATTTTGCCGGAAAAATTTTCCTGGCAGGAAGGTTACGGTGCATTTTCGTATTCTCATTCCCAAATTGACAAGGTATACAATTATATCTTAAATCAGGAACAACATCATCAAAAGAAAAAATTTAAAGAAGAATACATGGAATTGCTAAACGCATTTCAAATCGAATTCGAAGAAAGAAATTTATTTCAATGGATTGATTATTAAAATGTTTTCATAGGGTGTGTTGCACAATGGAATATAATGTCACCCCTGCCCGGGGTTGGTGTACATCGTATTTTTTTATTTACTATAATAATGTCACCCCTGCCCGGGGTTGATGTGTATTGTATTTTTCTATTTACTATAATAATGCCACCCCTGCCCGGGGTTGATGTGCATTTTTTTTCTATTTACAATAATTTGCCACCTCTACTTGGGGTCACAGTGCGATATAATTTCAAATTTTGTGATATAAATATCTGATCTTATAGAATTCCAAAAAAATATAAAATATTTTTTGTAATAAAACATTCAACACAACCTAATATTTATATTCCTAAGATAAATGTGCGATATAAATTTGAAAGCCAAAGAATATGAATTCTCATTAAGCCAGCAGGAGAATAGATTTATTATCGCAAACCACTGAGCTGGGGGTATACTAACCCCGGTTAGGGGTGGCATTATAGTTACATGAGATTGTAGATTTTCGGTTGTCCGCCGCGGCGGATGGTATTATATCCCACACTACAAAAAATTTGAAGGTAGACTAAAATCCACTAAATAAATGGTTCAATTTATAAGTTTAAATGGAATTCAACTCGATGGATTCTACGGATCACCCTTTATTAAATTAGTCTTAAATAAATAAAATATAACATCATCTGCCGTGGCGGATTTCACACAAAAAATCCCGAACAGAATTTTCATCCATCCGGGATTGGTTTAGGAATGATTAGTATTTATTTTTCTTTTACTTCTGCAACAACCGGCGCATTCATTGCAAGTTTTGCTTTGATCTTTTTTTCGATCTCGTTTGCCAACTCCGGATTATCTTTTAATAATTCTTTAACACCTTCACGGCCTTGTCCGAGTTTGGTTCCTTCGTAACTATACCAGGCTCCGCTTTTTTGAACAACTCCGCATTCGGCTCCAAGATCTACAATTTCACCTATTTTGGAAATTCCTTCTCCATACATAATATCAAATTCTGCCTGACGGAATGGAGGTGCAACTTTGTTCTTCACAATTTTTACACGAACACGGTTACCAACCATTTCTTCCTTGTCTTTTATTTGTCCGATACGACGTATATCAATCCTCACCGAAGCATAAAATTTAAGTGCATTACCACCCGTAGTAGTTTCCGGATTTCCGAACATAACTCCTATCTTTTCACGCAACTGGTTGATGAAAATACAGCAACATCCTGTGCGGCTGATAGTTCCTGTCAATTTTCGTAGGGCTTGACTCATCAAACGAGCCTGAAGTCCCATTTTGCTTTCGCCCATTTCACCTTCTAATTCGGCTTTTGGAACCAAAGCGGCTACGGAGTCAATTACCACAACATCCAATGCGCCGGAGCGTATTAAATGATCGGCAATTTCTAATCCCTGCTCACCATAGTCTGGTTGGGAGATCAAAAGATTTTCTACATCCACTCCTAGTTTTTCTGCATATCCCTTGTCAAAAGCGTGTTCCGCATCAATAATTGCACAAACACCACCCTTTTTTTGAGCCTCCGCAATAATATGTATCGCCAAGGTGGTCTTTCCGGATGCTTCCGGGCCATAGATCTCAATCACACGTCCACGGGGAATTCCGCCAATACCCAATGCAAGATCCACACCTATGGATCCCGATGGAATAACATCTTCCGCAACTACGGGCGAATCGCCCAATTTCATAACGGTGCCTTTTCCGTACAATTTATTAAGGCTGTCTACTGCAAGTCCTAAGGCCTTTGCTTTGTCATCGTTTTTGTCTGCTGCCATTTTTTTAAGTTTTTAAGGTTTATAAAGTAAATGAGTTGCATTTTCGGGTCTTTTGTTTTTTTCCCCACAATGCATCTGCGAAGCTAAATAATTACAATGCCAATAAAAATTATTTTTAGCGATTGTAAACAGAATGTTGACAAAATCTGAAATTGTAAGGTTTGTTAAGGAATTGGGAACTCCGAAACAGAATGCCTTAACTTCGTGCTCAAAACTCGACCAAAATGAAAAAAATACTCTTTTTATTATTTACTTCTTCCATTGTTTTTGTTTCCTGTGAAGGTCAGAAAGAGGAAGACAACAGTGTATTGCAGAAAGAGGTGCAGATCTATCTCGATCAATACAATACAGAATATCAAAAACTAGTTGCGGCAGCAGGCGAAGGTCAATGGGTGCTGAACACGCATATTGTGGAAGGTGATACCATGTCGAAACACAATGCAGCGATCTCCGATGAGGCTTATTCAAAATTCACCGGAAGTAAGGTAAATATCGAAACAGCTCAAAAATATTTAAAAGAGAAAGATAAACTCACCGCTCTGCAAGTAAAACAATTGGATTATATTTTATTTTTTGCAGGAAATAATCCTGAAACTGCAGGTGATGTGGTTAAAAAAAGAATTGACGCCACAAATGCACAAACAGAAGCTCTTTTTGGATTTAAATATAATTTGAAAGGGAAACCTGTAACTCCAAATGCACTTGATGGTATTTTACGAGAATCAACTGACTTAAAGGAAAGATTAGCTGCGTGGGAATCGAGTAAAGAAGTTGGAAAAACTTTAAAAGACGGATTGTCAAATTTGCAGCAATTGAGAAATGCAAGTGTTACTCCACTGGGCTATAAAGATTTTTTTGCATATCAGGCAAGTGAATACGGAATGACAAGTGAAGAAATGTTGGAACTTACACATAGTATGATAAATGATGTATGGCCGCTTTATCGTGAATTACATACTTGGGCGCGTTATGAACTTGCAAAAAAATATGGCCAGGAAGTGCCCGAATATTTACCTGCAGAATGGTTGCCAAATCGTTGGGGACAAGACTGGACAGCAATGGTAAATGTAGTGGGATTAGATATTGATCCGGTATTAAAAACGCATGATGCCGAATGGGTTGTTAAACAAGGTGAAGCATTTTGGATGAGCATGGGATTTCCTGCATTGCCAACTTCTTTTTATGAGAAATCATCACTATATCCCGCACCGGAAGGAGCAGGTTTTTCAAAAAATAATCACGCAAGTGCATGGCATGTTGATCTGGATAAAGATCTTCGTTCACTGATGAGCGTGGAAACAAATACAGAATGGTGGGGAACGGTTTTACATGAACTCGGACATATTTATTATTACAGTTCTTATTCCACTCCGGAAGTTCCTTATGTTTTAAGAACTGGTGCAAATAGAGGATACCATGAAGCATTTGGTTCCATGATTGGTATGGCGAGTTTACAAAAACCATTGTTGGAAAGTCAGGGTTTAATTACTGCCGGAGTTAAAACTGATGACACTCAAAAATTATTAAGTGAAGCACTGGATTTTATCGTGCATATTCCTTGGGGAAGTGGTGTAATGACAGAATTTGAATATGCATTGTACGCACAAAATTTGCCTAAAGATCAATACAATGCAAAATGGTGGGAATTAGTTAAAAAATATCAGGGAATTGTTCCTCCTTATGTTCGTGGAGAAGAATATTGTGATGCTGCAACAAAAACACATATTAATGATGATGCTGCACAATATTATGATTATTCAATCAGCAACGTTTTATTATTTCAGTTCCACGATTATATTGCAAAAAATATTTTAAAACAAGATCCACATGCTACTAATTATTGGGGAAGTACTGCAACAGGAGATTTCCTGAAAAAAGTTATGGCTCCCGGTGCAACCGTGGAATGGCGTGAACATTTAAGGGAGTCAATTGGCAGCGATATGAGTGCAAAACCGATGTTGGATTATTTTCTTCCTTTGATGGATTATCTTAAAAAACAAAATGAAGGAAGAGTATATACATTGCCTGAAAAACCGGTTTTTTGATCCCATGATTTTATAATATTAATATGGATATTAAAAATGTCCGACTAGTTGAATTGAACTTTTCGGACATTTTTAATTTTACAATTATCAACAAAGATCTTTCTTAAATATTATTATTAAACAATTTCTCCACTGCAAGCCAATGTTGTTTACGCATCCAATAATGAAAATAATTGTATATTTTACATTTTAATCGGTATTTCTTATTTGTTCTTTTATTATAGCAATTTTCACAGCCAGTAAATAACCAATTTTCATCAAACCTAATCCAAACACCAGCGGGACTTAATAAATTGGGCTGCAATACAGGAAATATTTCAAAGAGGTCAATTTCTTTTAATGTTTTTAGTTCCAAATTTGTTTTTTTAAGGACCGATGTAATTCGTATAATATCCTCTTCTGACAATTCTGTATCAAGATAAAACTCGGAAATAGCTAACCATATATTTTTTCTACTTTCGAATTCATTTTTATCATTCTCAAGTTTTTTCATAAACATCTCCTTAAAATAAGGTTATCACCACATTCCCAACTTTCTCCCCACTCTCCACATATTTTGTTGCTTCCACAATTTTTTCCAACGGATATTTTCTGTCGATTATCGCTTTATAATTTCCTCCGCAAATTAATTCCTTAAAAAATAAAATATCTTTTTTACTATCTGTGGGAATGGGAAACTTAACTTTTTTAC
>JAYSYX010000348.1:0-3062 GCA_043727235.1 Bacteroidota bacterium | reverse complement strand
CCACAAGGAGGTGAGATCAAATTATTGCCGGACGGCTCACTGGCAGGGCATTTTACTGAAACTGCCATTGGGTTGATATTGAGTAAATTTCCTAAATACAGTAAGGCACAATTGCGCGAAATGATTCTTGCTGCACAGAAAAAATTGATAGAATGTGGAATTACTTCTGCTACTGATCCCGCAGTTGAAAAAGACCTGCTTGAAGTGTATAAGGATATGGATGAAAATGGTGAATTGAAGATCCGTATGAATATTTTTCCTATCAGAGTACCCGATGGAATTAATAAAGTTTATCCCTTGCCAAAAAAATATCGTTCCGAATATTTAAATATTGACACCGTTAAATTTTTTGCAGATGGTGGTTTAAGCGGAAGAACAGCAGCAATGAAAACTCCTTATAAAAATACAAATGAATCAGGGGTTTTGCGAATTGAAAAAGAAACATTTAAAAAATTAGCGCTTGAATCTCAGGATGCCGGATTTAGAATTGCGGTACATGCCATAGGTGATGCTGCAATTGAAATGGTAATTCAGGTAATGGAAGAAATTGCTCCTTTCAATATAAACAAAATAAATCACAGGATTGAACACCTTGGATTTCCCTCTCCACAAGATCTGAAAAGAATGAGAGATTTAAATATAAGTGCTGTGATGCAACCTGTTTTTATTTTTGAATTAGGTAAAAATTTTAATCAAAATCTTTCAATCAATTATTTAGAAAATGTTTATCCGGTAAATTCAGTGATACGATCAGGTGTGAATGTCGCTTTTTCCACCGATGCTCCTGTTGTAGTGAATTTTGATCCCTTATTTAATATTAATTCTGCTATGAACAGGTTAGATAATGGCGGAAATGTGGTTTCTGCAGATCAAAAAATATCATTTGAAGATAGTATCTATGCCTATACCATGGGTTCAGCAATTGCCTCCGGGTTTTCAACAATATTGGGGTCGATACAAAAAAATAAATTGGCGGATTTCGTAATACTTAGGGAAGAACAAAAAGTAGAATCCACCTATGTGAACGGAGAAAAATTATTTTGAATTAAGTGAATCGTTTTCAACCCACTCATCTCTCCCAAATTCCCGTATTTATTAATTTTAACTCATATTTTTTTTTAAACAAGATAAAAAGAGTATAATTGTATCTTAATTACGAACTATGAAGAAAAATTACTCCAAATTCATCGGAAAACCTGCTCTGTTAATAGCTTTGGCACTGTTTTCCATTTCCTCACGCGCACAATCCTATATTCAATCCGTTTGCGATTTTACTCCGATGTCTACGGAAGGAACTTTTTTATGTTTAGGTGATGATGCAGTTAGCACAGCAATACCACTAGGCTTTACTTTTGAATTGTACGAAGTTCCTTTTACTGAATGTTATATTAGCTCAAATGGTTATTTGTCGTTCACCGCAGGACTTGGTTCCGGTTGTTGTACAGGTATTTTGCTTCCCTCCGGCACTTATACATATTCCATATTTTTCGGGCAAGAGGATCTTGATCCGAATTCATGCGTTGATGGTGATATTACCTATTACACAACAGGAGCTCCCGGAAGCCAGATATTTGTTTTGAGTTATACAGATGTGCCTCATTATCCCGGTCCTGAAGGGACTTTTCCGGTAACAGTTCAGGTACAATTATATGAAGGAACTCAGGAAGTTAGAATTGTTACTACAAATTATAACGGTGATGGTGGATTGTCCACAATGGGTTTGAACCAAAATATTTCTGAAGCTGATGTAGTGCCTGGCAGAAATAGTGAAGATTGGTCGGCTTTTGAAGAATGTATCTCCTTTTTACCTGATGGCCTGCCTGATGAAGGATGTACAGATCCTGAAGCCATTAACTATGATCCGGGCGCAGAAATTGATAATGGTTCATGTTTTTTCGGATATATATATTCCGAATGTGATTATGTGACCTTGCCGGCTGAAGGAACTGAAGTTTGTTTAGGAGATGATGCTGTTTCTGCAGCAATTCCAATGGGTTTTGATTTTCCTTTTTACGGTTTGACCCATTCTAATATTTATATTGGTTCGAACGGATACGTTACATTTAATGCCGGATTGGGAACGGCCTGTTGCACAGGTCAGTTACTTCCTAGCGGAATATATCCAAATTCAATATTCCTCGGTCAGGAGGATTTGGATCCAAACTTTTGTGTTGATGGTAATATCACCTATTATACCTCCGGATTAGCAGGTAGTCAGATATTTGTTGTTACTTATTCAAACGTTCCTCATTATCCTGGCCCTGAAGGGACTTTTCCTGTAACCATGCAATTGCAATTATATGAAGCAACCGGACAAATTAAAATTGTTGTTACTGAATGGAACAGCGACGGCGGAGCAGCTACAATGGGATTAAATTTTGATGGTATTAATGCTAACCCCGTTGCCGGAAGAAATTCTGAAGTTTGGGATGCATTTGAAGAATGTCATTCCTGGATGCCAAGCGAAGGTCCAATTCCTGTTTGCGATATTCCAACCGGATTATTTGTTGATGGAGTTACCACTGACGATGCTGTTTTACATTGGGATGTTATGGAAGGAGCGGATCAATATCGAGTTACACTTCAAAATACTGTAACAGGTCTTACTAAAACAAAAGGATATGAAACAAATTATGTGGAGATATTTGATAAATTAACACCGCTAACTACTTATGCATTCCGCGTAAAAACAGTTTGTTATGATATTCTTGGTGAAATAACAGCACCATCAGAATGGTATTATTTTACAACTCTTGGTCGCATTGGAACAACAGAAGCAGCAATCACAATGTATCCGAATCCAAATGCCGGTCAATTTACATTACAGATCAACGATTATTCAAATAATGCATTCGAATTATTCGTGTTTGATGCAATGGGAAAAATTGTATATAATAAATCAATTCAAATTGATAATGCAAATCATACTGAGCAGATAAATTTAGAAAATATTGCATCAGGAATCTATCATGTTAAATTGGTGAACAAGGATGCTCAAATTACATATCCTGTTGTTATTCAGAAGTAATTAAAAATAAATTTATTTGACAGGCTATCCATAA
>JAYSYX010000347.1:0-7847 GCA_043727235.1 Bacteroidota bacterium | reverse complement strand
ACTAAGGAACAATATGAAAAATACCATTTTACACAAATCAAACACCCGCGGACATGCCGATCACGGCTGGCTGAACAGTTACCATACCTTCAGTTTTGCGGGTTATCACGATCCTGAAAGGATACATTTTGGTGTATTAAGGGTCTTAAACGACGATACCGTTGCGGCCGGAATGGGTTTTGGCAAACATGCGCACGATAATATGGAGATCATTTCTATCCCTTTAGAAGGAGTTCTGGAGCATGAGGACAGCATGGGTAACAAAACCGTGATAAAACAGGGTGATATTCAGGTAATGAGCGCCGGAACAGGCGTAACTCACAGCGAATACAATAAGAATAAAGATAAACCGGTGAAATTTTTGCAGATATGGGTTTTCCCGAATAAAAAAAATGTGGAGCCCCGTTATGATCAGATCACATTAAATGCAGAGGACAGCAAAAATAAATTGCAACAAATTCTTTCACCAATAGCTGAGGATGCGGGTGTTTGGATTAATCAGGATGCCTGGTTTCATATTGGCAAAATGGAAAAAAATACCCAACTAAATTATTCCTTAAATAAAAAAGGAAATGGAGTGTATTTTTTTATTTTAAAGGGTGAAATTAAAATAAACGACCAATCGCTGAACGAAAGAGATGGATTTGGTGTATTGGAACATGAGCAATTTAATATTTTGGCAGAAAGCGAAAATGCAGAAATATTAATTATGGAAATTCCTATGGTTGTATCTCAATAATATTATTTTTTACTTCATAATATTTTGAAATCAAATTTAAAAACAAATAAAACAACTAAAATGCAAACAACAGAATCAACAACAAGAGTAAAATGGATCGCCGATCCCATGCACACCAGTATAGGTTTCAGCGTAAAACACATGATGTTAACGACAGTGCGCGGTGAATTTGAAAATTACACTATTGAAGCGGAAACAATTGGTGAGGATTTTATGAATTCTTTCATCACATTTACTGCTGAAACAGCAAGTGTAAATACAAGAAATGAAGGTCGAGATAAACACTTGCGCAGCGAAGATTTTTTTAATGCGGATAAATACCCGACAATTACTTTCAAACCAACAAAATTTGAATTGGTAGATAATGATGGCAGTTATGAAATGTATGGCGATCTCACCATGGGTGATATAACAAAAAATATTAAATTGGATGTAGAATTCGGTGGTGTATTAAAAGATCCTTGGGGAAGTGCAAAAGCCGGTTTTACCATCAACGGAAAAATAAATAGAAAAGATTGGAATTTGAATTGGAATGCCGCTCTTGAAGGAGGTGGAATTTTAGTGAGTGAGGATGTGAAAATTAATTGTGAAGTTCAATTAGTGGAAGTGAAATAATTTTTAATAAACGATAATTTTAAACCTGCAGAAAGGAATTTTTAACCCGATCTGCAGGTTTTTTTATTTAATAATTTCTATAAACATTGGTCAAATTCATTTTCAAAAAAGCAACTTTTATTTATTATTAAACATTTAATTTGTCACTTTTTAACTATTAAAAATCAAAATTCAGCTCCGATTAATTAATAACAGTTTGATCAAATTTGCTACCTTTTTCTTAACAAAAAGGTAGCGCCAAAAGTCAAGGGCTTCACCATGCGGCTTAAAAGTCCCTAATGCTTGCCACCCGGAGCGAAAAAGGCGCCACGACAAACCGAAAATTAACTGCTTCGTATTGGAATTAACTCAATAATCAAATTAATACTTTTCAAAATGGTGGCGCTTATTTTCGCTCAAATACTGCTATCATTGAAACATTTACAGTGTTGTGGCGGCGCATAAGGGACTTTAAAGCCACCTGCTGATGCCCACTTCTTTCTCCGAGCACCATTTCGGAGGAGAATATTAGAGTGAGCATTAAAAATTTCTACCAAAGACAACCAACTAAGCGAGAAAATATGATCCGATTATTTAAATACTCTCAACCTAAAATTTTAATCTGAAAACAATAATTTTATTGTATCAACTAAGGCTGAGGCCAAAATTTTTACTAAAATTAGCTAAATCTCCTACTTTCATTATTGTTCTTAAACATAACTGCTTTTTATTTTACGATCGCTATTTCACGCTCACTTTTCCGTAACAATCGAAAAAACCCTATTTTTGCCTTGATGCCGATAGTTGTCGGCGAAAACAGATGCGAAACACCCTTTATCAGAAAATAGCTGAAGACCGCAAAAAAGGACTTAAAAAGTTCGCGGTGCTGATCGACCCCGATGAGGTGGATGCGAAAGCATTGAGCCAATTGGCAGAACTCGGCAACGACAGTAATGTGGACTACTTTTTTGTAGGCGGCTCGCTGGTTATAGGTGATTATCTGGATACTACCATTCGTTTTTTGAAACAACATTCCAATATTCCTGTGGTAATTTTTCCGGGAAGCATTCAACAGGTGAGCCCCGCTGCCGATGCTTTGTTATTTCTTTCACTTATAAGTGGCAGAAATCCCGAATTATTGATCGGAAATCAGGTTTTGGCAGCTCCTTACGTTAAAAAATCGGGAATTGAGGCCATTTCAACGGGTTATATACTAATTGATGGAGGTGCACCTACAACGGTGAGTTATATTTCCAATACCACTCCGATTCCGGCCGATAAACCAGAAATTGCAGCCTGCACAGCCATGGCTGGTGAATTATTGGGCATGAAACTTATCTACATGGATGCAGGAAGTGGTGCCAAAAGAGCAATTCCTGCAGATGTGATAGCAGCAGTGCATAAAAACACCGATCTTCCTATCATTGTTGGCGGGGGAATAAAAACTCCGGAAAAAGCCTACGAAAACTGCAATGCCGGTGCCGATATTATAGTTGTGGGAAATGCCATAGAAAAAGACACTTCACTTATCCGTGATATTTCATTTGCCATTCATTCGGCATCCGTAGAATCTCCGCGATGATCTTTGTTGTTTACACATTATTTTTTTTATGACGGGAACAGTAATTCAAAGTACCGGAAGTTTTTATGAGGTATTAATTCCTTCAGGAGAGATAATTATTTGCCGTATTAAAGGAAAATTTCGTCTCGAAGATAAAAAACAAACAAACCCGATAGCTGTTGGTGATGTTGTAGATTTTGAAGAGGCGGGTGGAGAAGGAAATATTAATAATATTCACCTTCGCAGAAATTATATAATTCGCTCAGCACCAAATAAAAAAGAATACAAACATATTATTGCAAGTAATATCGATCAGTGTGTAATTATTGCATCACTTGCACAACCAAGAACTTCGCACGGATTTATCGACAGAATTTTATTGACGGCATTTTTATATGATATTCCTGCAGCTGTTGTTTTTAACAAACATGATCTCATAATAAAAGCAAAGGAAGAAAATTTATTAAAAGAATTAATGTTCACCTACAACGAATTAAATATTACGTCTTTTTCAACCTCAGTTACAAAAAATGAAAACACCGATCAATTAAAAAATATCCTGCAAAATAAAACCTCTTTAATTTGCGGACATTCGGGAGTTGGAAAATCATCTCTAGTAAATTGCATAGCTCCAGAACTCAATTTAAGGGTTGGAGAAATTTCAGCATATACCGAAAAAGGATTGCACACAACAACCTTTGCACGCATGTATCCATTACCCTTCGGTGGAAGCATTATTGATACACCGGGAATAAAAGAATTTGGTTTACTCGACGTGGAACCCAACGAACTCGGACATTATTTTCCCGAAATAAGAAGTCGCATGCATAATTGCAAATTCAACGATTGTTTACACATAAACGAAAAAGGTTGCGCAATATCCGAAGCCCTCGAAGCCGGAGAAATTGCTCCAACCAGATATATAAGTTATCTTACATTTTATGAGGAATTAAAAGGGAATAAAAAATATTAATTAAAAAACAATGAGAGCAATAATCCAGAGAGTTAAATCAGCAACCGTAACAATAGACGAAAAAATTCATTCCTCTATTACAACTGGTCTATTAATTCTATTAGGGATAGAAGAAACTGACAACCAGGAAGATATCAACTGGCTTTCCCAAAAAATTGCCCAATTGCGAATATTTGCCGATGAAAACGACCTGATGAATCTGAGTGTGATCGATGTTAAAGGCGAAATTCTGATAGTTAGTCAGTTCACCCTCTTCGCATCCGCCAAAAAAGGAAACCGCCCCTCCTTCATTCGCAGTGCAAAACCGGATATTGCTATACCTTTGTATGAAAGTTTTATTTTATCCATTCAAAAATTAATTCCCACTCCGGTTCAATCAGGAGTATTTGGCGCCGACATGCAAATAGAATTAATTAACGACGGACCTGTAACAATAATAATTGACACAAAAAATAAAGAATAATAAAAATAATAAACCCACCATTCCGACCTTCGTGACCCCTTTGTGTCCTTAGTGCCCCTGCCTGCCGGCAGGCAGGTTCGTGGCAAAACCCTATATGAAAAAATTCTTCTCAAAATATTTCGAATACATCCTCATCGTTTTAACGATATTATTTCTTTTCCTAAAACCCAATATGCGCAGTTACGGGGAAAGAATAAGTATGATATTTTTTGCATCACTTTCCTTTTATTATCTGGCATCCGGTATTCTTGTTTTTTTAGATAAACTAAGGGTTGGCCGAATTATGCGCCTGATGTATCTGTTCGGATTGTGGTCGGTTTCCATTACGGTTATTGCAGTAATGTGTCGCACACTTTTAATTCAGATGGATAAAGAATTATTAACAATAAGTATTTCTTCGGGAATAGGTTTGATGATGTTTTTATTTCTGTATTACAAAAAATTAAAGCCAGAGGATAAAGAAACTTTTCAGCAATTGATACAACCATTATTTTTTCGTTCCTTATTATCCATTTTTATTGCGGTAGCATTATTAGTTGCGGGCAATTATGGAATTTACAGTTTATTTGGCACATATAAACACGATAAGGTGTACACAGAAAAAGTAGTAAATGCCTACGAACATCCAGACGACAGTTTGATCGTGAATGATTTTAAAAATTACGACGCGAGCATTAGAGCAAAAGACACAATTAAAACGAAACCCGAAATAATAAAATAAATATCATGACCATCGAACAAGCCCAACAAACCGTAGATAAATGGATAACAACCACCGGAGTAAGATATTTTAATGAGCTCACCAATATGGCCATGCTCACAGAAGAAGTTGGGGAGGTAGCCAGAATAATTGCCCGCAAATACGGCGAACAATCTTTTAAAAATTCTGACACCGATAAAGATCTAGGTGATGAATTGGCGGATGTATTATTTGTTTTAATTTGTATAGCAAATCAAACAGGAATTAATCTTACCGAAGCTCTTGAAAAAAATTTAGAGAAAAAAACAAATAGAGATGGCGACAGACACCTGAAAAATGAAAAGCTGAAGTGAATTAAAATAAATTGCACGCAAAGCCGCTAAGTCGCAAAGAAACAGCCAATAAATAAATTAATATAGGTTAATCAATTCTACATTATGATCTTGCGAGAAAAAATTCACTCCGGATCCACATAATATAATATCTCCTTGATCTCCTCATCCGTTAATTCAGGAAATGCAGGCATTATGCTATTATATTCTCTGAAAAGATCGTTGGCATATTTATCGCCCGTTGCCAAATAAGATTGCGAGTTTTTTATCCAGGCATATAATTGAGTGGAATCGCTCCATCTGTCATGCGTATTCATCAATGCCGGGCCTGTCATTTTTCTATCAACAAGATGACAGCGCTGACATTTAGATTGAAAAAGTCTTTTACCGATATCGGTGCTTCCGGTTTTGTATGCCGGTTCTGAACTTACCAAAAGTGCATTTGAAGAATTTTCTTTTAAATCAAGTTTACTAACCTTCTTAAATTCCCCCCATAAAAAGCCTCCGGAAAAAACTAATAAAATTATGAGCGTGGTTACCGCAAGATTTTGCACCGATTGAAGTTTTTTCGGGTCCATGGCAGTGGGTTTGGTGGTCGGGAGACAAAATTACTAAAGAACCTTCAATTAGGGCTTATTTTGATTTTGGGTTTAACTCCTATTATTACAAATAAATTATTTTCTAATGCATTAATTGGCATATACCTTTACACTTGGGTATTCACCAAAGGCTTAAATATCTTTGACCACGGCTTCTCCACTCCAAAATAAAGAATTCCGATACTTTCTGAGTATGCGGGTTTTCATCACTTTTGGCTTTTTGATCCAATATGTTGTCGCAGGGTGGGAAATATATTCCATTACAAAAGATCCTCTTTCTTTAGGACTTATCGGATTGGCGGAAGCAATACCGGCAATAAGCATTGCACTTTATGCCGGACATTTGGCTGATATCGGCAATAAACGAAATATCCTTATCGCTTCCATGGTCGGTATGTTTCTTTCTTCGCTTGGCCTGACAATTTTCACTTCACAATACATGCGTGAAATGAACAGCGATAGTATTACGGTAAACCTGATGTATCTCTGCATTTTTACAACGGGTCTTGCGCGAGGTTTTTATGGTCCCACTGCAAATGCATTTATTTCACAGATCGTAAATCCCGGTACAGGAAACAAGGGCTATGAAGATGCTCAAAAAAACATTGTTGATCCGAAAATTCTCGACAATATCGATGAAGAGGAATTAAGAGATGGAGAATCAAAAAAGATAAAAGATGTAATGCTTATCAAAGCATCCACGATGAGTTCTACCGTATGGCAAATGAGTGCAATTATTGGTCCTGCGTTGGGCGGTTTTATTTATGCCGGATTTGGAATGACCTTTTCGATGTGCACCATTCTAGTCTGCATCCTGATAGGAACAATTATGATGAGCTTTATAAAATCAAAACCCATTGTCCAAAAAAATAATACAGAACCAATTTATGGAAGATTAAAAGAAGGGCTTCAGTTTGTTTTTAAAAATAAAATTATTCTAAGCGCACTCAGTTTAGATATGTTTTCTGTATTATTTGGAGGTGCAGTTGCCATGTTGCCGGTTTTTGCAGATACCATTTTACATTGTGGTCCGGAGGGATTAGGAATTTTGCGCGCAATGCCATCCCTGGGTGCTGTGGTAACAATGACATACATCACATTAAATAAAATGCCAGGCAAAGTGGGAATAACTTTATTGTACGCCGTAGGTGGATTTGGAATTACCATTATTTTATTCGGACTTTCCACCAGTTTTTATTTATCGCTCTTTTTATTATTTCTCAACGGAGCTTTTGATAGTATAAGTGTAATTATAAGAGGAAATATTATTCAGATACTCACACCCGATTCCATGCGAGGAAGAGTGAGTGCGGTTAATACCATGTTTATCGGAAGCAGCAACGAATTAGGCGCATTTGAAAGTGGCGTTGCCGCGCGAATTATGGGATTGGTACCGAGTGTTGTTTTTGGTGGAAGTGTTACTTTATTGGTTGTTGGATTTACTGCTTTAAAGTCAAAAGCGTTGAAAACTTTTAATTATTGAAAATGTACCAATGTTAAAATGTACCAATGTACCAATGAACAGCCGGGCTTCGATTAAGGTGTAAAATTTCAAGCCTCCAAAATAAAAAATGTAACCATCCAAGTATAACTCAATTAATTAATTAGCAAATTAGCAACCCGACCTTCGGTCTATTAGCAAATTAGCAAAGGGAACAGCCGGACTTCGGTTGTGTTGTAAAGTAACAGATTACCAAATTAATAAATGAATCACCCAGGCATATATCAATCCTCCGCGGCGGACAAATTAGCAGGCCGACCTTCGGTCTATTAGCAAATTAGCGGGTGGAACAGCCGGATTTAACGTATCAATGAATGTGTAAACCTTCGGGTAGGATACAATTATCAAAGTACCAAACTACCAAATTATCAAATTAGCAAAGACC
>JAYSYX010000346.1:0-7856 GCA_043727235.1 Bacteroidota bacterium | reverse complement strand
TCCCTTCCCTCAGACCTCACAGGTTAAAAAAAACCTGGTAGGTCGAGGGTATTCATTATGTATTAGAAACTAAAGTTCCAACATTTTCGCCGGCTAATAAATTTTTTAAATTTCCTTTTTTATTCATATCAAAAATAATGATCGGTAAATTATTTTCCGCACATAATGTAAAGGCGGTCATGTCCATTACATTCAGATTTTGGGTTATCACTTCTTTAAAAGTGATATTTTCATATTTGGTTGCGGAAGGATCCTTTTCGGGGTCGGCAGTATAAACACCATCAACTCTTGTGCCTTTTAAAATAACATCGGCTTCTGTTTCGATTGCTCTTAAACTTGCTGCGGTATCGGTCGTGAAATAAGGATTTCCGGTGCCTGCCCCAAATATTACTACTCTACCCTTTTCCAAATGGCGAATTGCCCTTCTGCGAATATAGGGTTCACAAATTTGTTCCATTTTTATTGCGGAAAGCAATCTGGTATATAATCCAACGTTTTCGAGTGCACTTTGCAAAGCCATACCGTTAATTACAGTAGCGAGCATACCCATATAGTCGCCCTGTGCCCTGTCGATACCAGAGCCAACTCCACTCATACCTCTGAAAATATTTCCTCCGCCTATAACAATGGCAATTTCCACTCCAGCATCCGAAGCTTCTTTGATATCGGCAGCATATTGTTGTAAGCGGAAAGGGTCAATTCCGAAGTTTTGTTCACCCATTAGCGCTTCGCCACTGAGTTTTAGCAGTATTCGTTTGTATTTAGGCGTCATTAGGGCAAAGATAAAACTTAGTTGGCAGTAATAGAATGCAATATCGTATGGGAAAAGCAATAAATACTAACATCAGCTTGTTTTCGTATTACTATTGTTTTTTTCCTTTTTTACGATAGGATATAATTCCTGATGTAAAAAATCTTTTGGAAATTGTTCATCATCGGAAAAACCCAGTTCTATATCCCTGCCCGAATGAGGAATGTAGTTTGTTTTAAAGATATAATCCCAAATACTTAAACTGATTCCGAAATTGATACCATATCGGAATTGAGAAGGAAGTTCTTTTGCATGATGCCAGATATGCATTTGCGGATTGTTGAGTATATATTTTAGCGGACCAAGTTGCAAATTAAAATTGGCCTGATTAAAATGTCCGATTACTAAAGAGATCATATTTGCCAGGAGATATTCATTTATTCCGAAACCAACCATTGCCAATGGAATATATTGAATAATTCTGTAGATCACATTTTCCATCCAATGAAATCGCAAATGTGCTGCAAAACCCATTTGTTTTACACTGTGGTGCACTTTGTGGAATTGCCACAGCCAATTGCTCCGGTGCAATAATCTGTGAATATTCCACTGAATAAAATCTTTGAGTAAAAAAGCGAATAATATCTTGAGCCAGAATGGAAGTGCATTAATTTGAATGGCTATTCCATTAGTAATTCCGATAAGTGCAAGTCCATCGTTAAAAAGTGTGACAAAAACATTGGATATTGCATAATAACCAATTAATGAAAAAAGAAAAAAATTAAAGAACATATAAAATCCATCCAGCCAAAAATCCGATCTGATCATTTTCTGATCTTTCCGCCAGGGGAAAAATATTTCCAACATCCATACAAAAATACTTATCGCAATAAGCCAATAAAAATAATTATCCCAGGAAGGATTTAAAATGGCATGAGAAAAATAGTTCCAATATCCCTTAAATCCGTTAAGAAAAATATCTATATATTCATTCATTATTTTTTGAGCTTATCTTCAAAGGGATTCATTCATACACTTTAACACCTTCATTCAGCCAAATACCCCATTTTTTTGAATATGCATGCACCAATTCCGTTGAGTTACCTGTTTGATCTACAACTAGTTTATCCTGATTAATCCATTCGAAAATACCTCCATATAAATTTACAACGTTTGTATATCCTGATGCAAGGAGTTTTTCTGCTATTTTTTCACTTCTGTATCCTACCGAGCAATACACAATTATTTTTTCATCTCGGGCTATATTTTGCAATCTTGATATATCAAAATCTTCATATCCAACCCAAATTGCATTTTTAATATGCGATACTTCAAATTCTTTTTTTTCTCTGCTGTCCAAAAAAACACTGAGGCTGTCATCGGCAACATCTGCAACGCCAACTTCTTTTGCCGAATGAGATAATAAAGTAGATAACATCAGGTCAAAACTTTTACTTTCCACATGTGTTTGAGCATTGATATTTTTTATCGCGACAAATAAAGAGGCAATCACTATTAAGAATAATACTACGTACATTTTTCTATTCATTTTAAACCTTTTGTCCACTAATACTAAACTTTAAAATTCCAAAAATAATTCCTGCAAAATAATAAAAATACCCATGATCAAAACAAAGAGGCCAAAGGCACCTTTTAATTTTTGAGCATTAACAAATCTACTAAAATAGGAACCGATAAGTATCCCTGCAATGGTAATACCAGAAAATACCAATATAAACTGCCACTCTATTGGCTGTCCGCTTTGAATATCACCTGTAAATCCAATCAATGATTTGATTGCTATGATGAGGAGAGATGTTCCAATTGCCATCTTCATCGGAATTTTTGCAAATACTACCAAAGCCGGAATAATTAAAAATCCTCCTCCTGCTCCAACTAATCCTGTTAATGCTCCAATCACCAATCCCTCTGCTATGATCACAGGATAATTAACATGTGATGTTCCATCAAAGTTCGGATCCGCAATTTTGCGTTGTTGTATCATTCCTATTGCTGCAATTATCATGAGGATAGCAAAAAATATCAGAATTGCAATTTCTTTGGTGAGTGTAAAATTATCCACCGTAAAAAGGACATGCGGAATTGCCGGCATTACAAAAGCCCTTGTTAAATAAACTGCGATCAAACTTGGAATGGAAAATACAATTGCTGTTCTATAACTTATCGTTTTTTTTATCATATTCGGAACCGCACCGATAAGTGCCGTTAAACCAACTATAAATAGTGAATAGGCAGTGCTCAATTCGGCATCAATATGAAACAAATAATAAAGTACCGGAACGGTTAATATACTTCCCCCTGCACCTAACACACCAAGTGTAATTCCAACTATTAGCGCACCTATATAACCGAGAATTTCCATTTATTTGCAGCAGAAATTATAAAAAATATTCATAACAAAGGAGATTTTGCTGCAAAGATAAAACACATGATAACAAAGGAATGTGACCTTTGTTACCATGTGCTAGATTTTTATTGAATTGTTGCCCCAAATTTTATTTCACATTACCCATTAATTTCTTCACCATTGGAGATATTACAATTAAAACCACACCGAGTATAACGGCATAAATTGCCAATTGCTGATATCCATTCGTGTAGGATATTAATTTTTCCATTGCCGGTGCATTATTATCTGCAGTGGTCATACCTGCACCTAATAATCCTGCAACATACTGACCATATGCACTTGCTAAAAACCACATTCCCATCATCAATCCCTGCATAGGTTGCGGAGATAATTTTGTCATTAACGACAAACCAATTGGAGATAAACAAATTTCGCCAAAAGTTATTATGAGATATGCCAAAGCAAATATCTCCAGAGAGGTTAAGCCTGCTTCTGTAGCAAAATGAACCATTGAATAAAAAACGTAAAATGCAAGAGATAGAAACAAAAATCCCAAACCAAATTTGATTACGGAATTGGGTTCTTTTTTCTTCTTAGCCAACCAAATCCAAATTAATCCTACAGGTGCTGCAAAAATAATAACGAATATTGAATTTGATATATTATTTACAACGTTAGGATCCATATTTATTCCAAACATTGAATGCTGCACATTGTTATACGCAAAAAGTGCAAGCGAGCCTCCACTTTGTTCGAAAAAAGCCCAAAAGAAAATAGAGAAAATAATAAATACCAATGCGGCAAATAATTTTTTTACTGCATCCCTTTTATATTTTGTCATTTCATAAAAAACATAAATTAATGCTGCAGGCCCAACTATATACATCACCATATCAGTATAATTGGTGTTTTTTACCAATATTAATATGAGTGGAATTGCAATTAAGGACCCAATGTAAGTTGCAATTTCATATGATCTTTTTTTAGAAGCAGGCATATCCTTACTTAACGGCGATAATCCAATAGGGCCCAACGACTTTTGTGTAAACCAAAAGGTTATAATGCTGATAAACATTACAACACCAACTAATGCAAAAGCGAGATTCCACGATACATATAATCCTACTAAAACCATCAGCAAACCACCCAATGTTGCTCCAAGGTTAATACCTGCATAAAACAAACTAAATCCGGCGTCCCTTCTTGTATCACCATCCTTATATAATTGGCCTACCATTGTAGAAATATTCGGTTTAAAAAATCCTGTTCCAACTATAGAAAAACAAATACCAATATAAAACAGATCTTTAGGAGAAACAGCAATAATAACCCCACCCGCTATCATCATTATAGCTCCCCAAAACAACGATTTTCTAAATCCAAGAATTTTATCGGCAAATAATCCGCCTATAAAAGTGAATGCATAAATAAATGCCTGAATGGCACCATATTGCAAACTTGCATCTCTGTCGGTAAGGGTTAATTGACTAACCATAAATACAGTCAGCATTCCGCGCATTCCATAAAAACAGAAACGCTCCCACATTTCCACGGTAAACAAATACCAAAGTTGTTTAGGATATTTTCCGGTGAAATTCTGGATCTTTTCCAATTCCGGATCGGTAGGATTCTGGTTATTCTCGATCATTATTTCATCAATTGGTTCACTCATAAGATATTAATTTAATTCAAGTTTTAAAAATGAAAATGGCAGGTTATAAATAACCTGCCATTAATAAAATATCAGCTCACGCCTTTTTCTCTCATTACCCGGTTCAACCATTTTAATAATGCGAATAACATTAAAGCTGCCAGCATTACTAAAATAAAATTCATCCAGAAAAATCCTCCCTTATTGTCGGTGGCTTCAAAATTACTGGATAAAATTCCCGCCAATTTATTTCCTACGGAAGTGGAGAGGAAAAATCCTCCCATCATTAATGCCGTGAGTCGCGGTGGAGATAATTTACTCACAAGGGATAATCCCATTGGCGATAAACACAATTCACCAACAGTAATTACACCATAGGTTGCAATTAACCACATGGCACTTGCTTTATCATTCTCCAAGTTTACAGAATTAACTGCAGCAACCATTACCAATGCACTTAGTGCGGTAATTACCAATCCTATCGCAATTTTAGTAGGAGTGGTTGGTTCCTTACCTCTTCTGCGCATAAATCCGAAAATACCAACTACAACCGGGGTTAATAAAACCACCCAGAATGGGTTTACAGATTGGAATAATTCTGTGGAATATAATTTTAGATCACCACCCGGTGCAGGTTTTTTTTCTTCCGGTAAGTTTTCAAAATAAGTATGTGATGCAGTTCTCACTGCAATTTCATTGCTTAAAATTTTTGCTCCATCCTTATCCCCTGCTGCATCTAATTTGCCGCGTTCAGCATCCAAACTATCTATATAAACTCCAAATTGTTCCTCATTATAATTAACGGAAGGATGATTATTTACGTTTTGCACCATTCCAATAGGTTCTGCAACGTTTGCGATACCGGTTGCCATTTCACGATCGGTATATTCCTCTGCCCAAACAGTGAGTGCATCACCATTTTGATGGAAAACTGCCCAGAAGATCACTATACAGGCATACACACTTAACAACGCAGCGATCGGCGCCCGGTCCTCCTTGTCGGATTTAAACATGATGTAAAGAAAAAAGAGAACTACAGGAACACAACCAAAAATAAATGCATCGTTTGTATCTGTTCCCAAAATATTTCCATTTGGATTGTCTGCACTTGTTACACCTGAAATAAAATATCCGATGATACCGAAAACAAACATCGGCAATAATACCATTGTTAATATTCTTGCAGTTGAAAGATCACCTGGTTTAACTGGTTTCAAAATATCGGCAGATCGGATATGTTTAGTACCCGATGCAAATACGATCAAGCCTATGATCATACCGACGCCTGCAGCGGCAAATGCGTACCCCCATCCGTAGTTGATGCGCATATAGGCTGCAACAAAATTGCAGACAAATGCACCGATATTAATACCCATGTAAAAAATATTGTACCCTGAATCCTTGTTAGCGATATATCTCTGATCGTTATAAAGATTTCCTACAAGTGTGGAAATATTCGGTTTGAAGAAACCATTTCCTAAAATGATAAGTAACAGTGATATAAAAAATGCGGTTTCATTGTGGACTGATAATCCGAGATAACCTGCAGCCATTAATGAACCGCCGATAAAAATACTTCTTCGGTATCCCAGAATTCTATCTGCTAACAAACCCCCGATAAATGGTGTCAAATACACCAAGCCGATGTATGTACCGTAAATATCAGATTTTTTCTGTCCGGTAAATCCCATTCCCCCGTTTTCCCATGCATCAAGCATGTAGAGGGAAAAGATCCCGAGCATCAAATAGTAACCGAAACGCTCCCACATCTCGGTGAAAAAGAGCACATATAGCCCTTTTGGATGTAATGGTGACCTAGGTTGGCTCATAAGTATCCCGTTTTATTGGTGGCTAAAGATAAAAATGTTTTTGAAATGGAAAAGTTTTACTTCTGTTATCCATTGTTACCGGTAACTTAAAATCATGCCTTTTCCGCATTCAGCTTACTGTTTTTTCTGCTGTAAAGAAAATAAATCACCAGCCCCAATCCAAACCATATAAAAAACCAGAGCCAATTTTTGGCGGTCATACCCGTTAATAGGTATAAACAGGATGTTACCCCAAGCAATGGAATTAATGACCAGTTTTTTACAAAGGCAAAAATGGACAAAACAATACATAGTGCCCAAAATATTAATGTGCTGATCTTGTACGTAATATCTTCGGCAGCAAATTGTATGTTAAAAAGATCGGGGAAATAATTTTTGGCGGCGAAAATAAGGATAACTATCGCAGATAAAATTACTGACGGATAAATAAATTTTGCATTAAAATAAGGCATATGAAATCTACCTTTTTCCTTTTCACGTCTCGGAATTAATAAAATGCCCCCGCACACTAATACGAATGCAAATAAAGTTGCGATGCTGGTAAAGTCGAGAACAAATTTTTCATCTGTAAATAAGATGGGAATTCCCACAACCAATCCTGTAACAATAGTTGCGAAGGATGGTGTTTTATATTTGGGATGTATTTTTTCGAATTTTTTCGGCAATAATCCATCCCTGCTCATGCTCATCCAAATGCGAGGTTGTCCCATTTGAAATACGAGAATTACACTCGTCATTGCTGCTACGGCACAAACGGAGATGAGTGTTTCCATCCAGCCAACATCGTTCAATCTGAATACTTCTGCAAGTGGATCACCTACGGCAAGGTCCTTATAATATGCCATTCCTGTAAGCACTAATGCCAATACAATATATATGGAAGTACATATTACCAATGAATATATCATTCCACGTGGAAGATCGCGTTGCGGATTTTTACTTTCTTCAGCCATTGTACTAACCGCATCAAATCCGATATAAGCAAAAAACACAGCTGCTACTCCTGCCATTACACCTTTAAATCCTTCGGGCATAAAACTTCTGATGCCATCCTCATTTATTGGTGTCCAATTATCTATATCCAAATAAAATATTCCGACAAGAATTATTAATACTATGATGGATAATTTTATTACCACCATAATATTGGTAATATTTCTGCTTTCTCTCACTCCAACATAAACCAACCATGTAATTAATATATTGATCATTAATGCCGGCAGATCAAATATGATATGTAATCCTCCAATTACC
>JAYSYX010000345.1:0-3073 GCA_043727235.1 Bacteroidota bacterium | reverse complement strand
CAGGAAGCACTTGCAGCATATCACCCGCCGGCAGTGCGTGGAAGTCATATAAAAATTAAGTATGTAACACAAATGCCTGCTTCGGTGCCAACTTTCGTGTTTTTCACCAATTATCCCAACGATATCCGCGAAGCTTATAAAAACTACCTGGAAAACAAGTTGAGAGAAGCCTTTCCTTTGTCGGGAGTTCCGATCAATATTTTCTTCCGCAAAAAATAGTTGTTAAATTTTTTTATATTTTTGTACTATACTAATTAAACCAAATCGAATCAAAATGAAAAAATTATCTTATTTGACCATCGCACTCGCACTTATCATATTTGTATCCTGCAAAGGAAAATCGGCTAAAGATGCTGAGGATGAAAACATGGATACTATTTCTACACAGGTAGAAACCGGTGCTTCCGAATCCATCGAAAATGCTGCTAAAGTTGACGAAGTTTTAAACCAATCATCTGATGATGAATTATTTGGAACTGATGTTGATGATGCTGCCGTTGAAAGTGCAACAAAGAAATAAATAAAGGATATAATTAAAAAAGCCGTCTGCGAGGACGGCTTTTTTTGTTTAATTTTTTTTACCACAAAGGTCACAAAGGAACCCACAAAGAACACAATTTCAACAATAAATACTTTGTGTCCCTTGTGCATTCCCTTGTGTTCTTTGTGGTTAATTTTTTTTACTATAAGGTGAACAACGAAACCCACAATGAACACTTTCAAACACTAAATACCTTGTGTCCCATGTTGCATACCCTTGTGTTCTTAGTGGTTAATTTTTTTTACCACAAAGGGGAAATATTTGTTATCTACTCCACCCCAAACTTTTTTAACGCAACCAAATACGTATCATCTATCTGATTAATAAAAGAATAATATCCGTTATTCCCCCATTTTTGTCGCGCAATAAATGCCTTAATTCCGATCTCTACTTTGCTGCGTGCAGCGCGAATTTCTGCTTCAGTAACTCCCTTATCAGGATCATGTGTCAATGCATATTGAACGAATTTCGAAAACATTTCATCACTAATTACATATTTTACTCCAAAATCATTTGCATCTGTATATTTATTAAAAGCTCCCGGATTTTCGGAGTAGGTGGAATATCCGAATTGTTGAATTACACTGCGATTGAATAAATAATTTACCGATTTATTTATTGGAGATGTATCAATTGGTACGGCAATATCGGGGTGAATTCCCCAATCCATATTTTTATCATTTTTTAAACTGTCGGGTAATTCGCCGCCATTCATCATGATGCTTACATATTGATCATAATATGCATCAACACCATCCGTATATGGTCGCTGAATACTTTTTCCAGATGGAGTATAATATCTTGCAATGGTTAATCTGATTGCAGAGCTATCGGAAAGATCATACACTTGTTGCACTAATCCTTTTCCAAAACTTCTTCTCCCAATTATTGTTGCTCTTTTATTATCCTGCAGAGCACCTGCTAAAATTTCGCTAGCGGATGCAGAATATTCATTTAATAAAACCAATAAATTTCCATCTTCAAATAAACCGTTTTTTCCTGCGCGATATTCATCTTTTCCTACAGCCCGTCCTTCGGTATAAACTATTAAAGGAGTCCCTGCTAAAAATTCATCAGCTAATTCCACGGCACCTGTTAAATATCCTCCTGGATTTCCGCGCAGATCTAATATTAAATTTTTCATACCTTGATTTACCAATCCTTGCAGTGCATCATCAAATTCCAATGGAGTTTCCTGCGCGAATTTATTTACTTTAATATATCCGGTTTCTTCATTCACCATATAAGATGCATCAATACTTGTAATTGGAATTACATCTCTTTTAATACTGAATGCTAATAAATTTTTATCACCGGTTCTTTTAATTTTTACATCAACTGTGGTTCCTTTTTTTCCACGCAATTTTGATACTACTCTGTCGCTGGTAATTCCAATTCCTGCAACCATGGAATCACCTATCATTATTATTTTATCTCCTGCTTTAATTCCGATGCGCTCGGAAGGTCCACCACTCATTGCCGCAACAACAAGAATAGTATCATCAACAACATTAAATTCAATTCCAACTCCATCAAAATTTCCTTCCAAACCTTCATTAAATGCTGAAAGGTCTTCCTTGTGAATATAACTCGAATGCGGGTCCAGTTTTTTAAATAATTCGTCTATAGCATCGGGATCATTCAGATAATCTGCTACAAAAGCATCCACTATCGAATCCACATTAATGGAGTCAACATACCTGCTGCTGATAAAATTTACGATATCGTCAATTCTGCTCGTTGGGTCTCCCTGCGACCTATAACCGGGTTTATCGGATGTAAAGGGAGATATTTTTGTTCCTATCATCACACCCAAGGCTAACACAGCGGCAAAAGCCAAAGGCAATAAAAATCTATTATTATTCACGTTTTGTATTTAAAATTTTCACAAAATAACTACATCCGGCGCACTCTGCCGCAAAATTGTTCAACTCTTTTCCCTATACCTACATTTAGGTATAATAAGATGTGATGGTAACAACGCTTTTTCCTGCAAAGTTACTGTGCTATGTTTGCATAAGTTTAGAATGGTTCTAAATAATTAACAAGATTTAAGAGTATGAATGAGTTCCTCATCACCTTTCGCGAAAGTTTGGAAGCAGCCCTCATAGTGGGTATTATTTTTACTGTTTTAGATAAAAATAACCTCCACAAACAAAAACGAACTTTATGGCTGAGCGTGTTTGCTGCAATTATTGCCTCTGCCATAATGGGAGTTGCGCTATATGAAATTTTGGAACAAGCAGGTGAAGGAGTACAAGCTTTACTCGAAGGTATTTTTATGTATATAACAGCAGGATTATTATTTTATGTGATTTTCTGGATGAGTAAAACACTGGCAAGCAAATCTGTTATAACTGATCAAACAAATGCTGCAATGCAATCAAGAGGTAGAATGGGAATATTTTTACTTGTTTTCTTTGCAATTTTAAGAGAGGGATTTGAAACCGCATTATTTCTTGTTGCGAGCACAAGTATTGATGACAGTTTTTCATACGGCGGATTTTTTGGTGGAATTATAGTGGCCGCATT
>JAYSYX010000344.1:0-22442 GCA_043727235.1 Bacteroidota bacterium | reverse complement strand
AACATTTAAATAATTTCTTATTGTTAAATTATTTTTTAATTTAGGGCAGCCCCTTGTCCTTTTTCATTGTCTGTATCAAGTCCTGTGTCCTATGACCTGCATCCTATGTCAAGCTTTTTCCTTAACTTTACAGTAAAATAAATCACTATGGATTTCATAAATAATTATATCGAAACAAACAAAGACCGCCTCCTCGACGAATTACTGACTCTGTTACGCATCCCAAGCGTAAGCGCGGACCCAAAGTATAAAGAGGATGTTGCGCGATGTGCTGAAGCAGTTGCAGAAAGTTTGCGGAAAGCAGGAGCCGATAATGTGGAAGTTTGCCCAACAGCAGGTCACCCGATAGTTTTCGGTGAAAAAATAATTGATCCTTCAAAACCCACAGTTTTATGTTACGGACATTACGATGTGCAACCTGCCGATCCTGTTTCGCTTTGGGATTCACCTCCCTTTGAACCGGTAGTTAAAGATGGAAATATTTATGCCCGCGGTGCTTGTGATGATAAAGGTCAGGTTTATATGCACGTAAAAGCATTTGAAGCAATGATGGAGAATAATGCCTTGCCTTGTAATATTAAATTTATTATAGAAGGAGAGGAGGAAGTTGGTTCTGCACATTTAGGAGGATTTATTTCGGAAAATAAAGAAAAATTTAAATGTGATGTGATATTAATTTCTGATACTTCCATTATTGCAAATGATGTCCCAAGTATAACTGTCGGATTAAGGGGATTGAGTTATATGGAAGTAGAAGTAACCGGCCCAAATCGCGATCTGCATTCCGGAGTTTATGGTGGAAGTGTTGCAAATCCAATTAATACTTTATGTGATATGATATCCTCTTTAATTGATAAGGACGGACATATTACAGTAAAAGGATTTTATGATGATGTGGAAATTGTAACGGAAGCGGAAAGAAAAGAAATGAGCAAAACTCCATTCGATCTCGAAGAATATAAAAAAGATCTCGGGGTAAATGAAGTGAAGGGAGAAAAAGATTATACCTCTCTTGAACGCGTTTCAATACGTCCAACATTAGATGTAAATGGAATTTGGGGAGGATACACCGGTGAAGGAAGCAAAACAGTTTTACCTTCCAAAGCCTTCGCAAAAATTTCGATGCGATTGGTTCCAAATCAGGAATCACATAAAATTGCAGATCTTTTTGAGGCACATTTTAAAGCTATTGCACCTGATTATGTTAAGGTTAAAGTAACACATCACCACGGTGGTGAACCTGTTGTGGTTCCGATGGATTTTCCGGCATTACAGGCAAGTGCAAAAGCAATGGAAAAAACTTTTGGTAAAAAACCAATTCCAACACGAGAAGGAGGAAGTATTCCAATTGTTGCTTTATTCGAAAAAGTATTAGGTGCAAAAAGTATTTTAATGGGATTCGGATTAAACAGCGATAATATTCACTCACCAAATGAAAAATACGGTTTGTTTAATTATTACAAAGGAATAGAAACTCTGCCCTGGTTTTTTAAATATTATTCAGAGATGGAATAATAATTTTCCCCACAGAGTTACCGAAGGAACTCTGTGAGGAAAACTACTTAATTAGGTATCACTAATTCCTGTCCAACCTTGATCATATTTGGATCGTTCAGTTTATCTCTGTTCGCTTCAAATATTTTCATATAACTATTTGCATCACCGTAAGCACTTTTCGCTATCTTGCTTAATGTGTCGCCTGACTCTACTGTATGAATACCATAAATAGAATTGTCAGTTATATTAATCTCAGCTACCAAATCTGTAGGATTTTCTCCACCATCTTTTTTAATTGCGTCCCATAACCTGTCTTTTTCAAGTTGATATTGAGTAGTGCCACCAATTTTTAATTTGCCATCTTCTTCAGTCACATAACCATCTTTGATCTGTAACGTCTCGCCAAGCGCAAGGGCGTTTTTATATTTATCTTTTAATGTCATAATTTTCGAAATATAATAAATATTTTCATTAAAACCCAATTCTACCCGTAAATTATTTTCAACGCACCAATATCTCTCCGCTCATTTCAGGCGGAATAGTCAAGCCCATTATGTTCAGTAGAGTAGGAGCAATATCACCCAATTTTCCATCTTTAATTGAAGTAAATCTGTTGTTATTGGAAATATAAAATACAGGAACGGGATTTGTTGAATGTTGTGTATTTGGTGTGCCATCCTCATTAATTTCATTATCTGAATTCCCGTGATCTGCTGTAAGTATCACATCGTAATTATTTTTTAATGCAGCTTCCACAACTTCCCCGACACAGATATCAACAGCTTCACAGGCTTTTACTGCAGCTGAAAAAATACCGGTATGTCCAACCATATCAGCATTTGCGAAATTGAGGCAAATAAAATCCGCCGACTTATTATTTAACTCTGCTATTATTGCATCCTTTACAAGAAAAGCGCTCATTTCCGGTTGCAGATCATAGGTTGCAACTTTAGGTGATGGAATCATTATCCTGCTTTCTCCATCAAATTCTTTTTCTCTTCCTCCGCTAAAGAAAAAAGTAACATGCGGATATTTTTCCGTTTCGGCAATTCTTATTTGTTTCAATTTATTATCCTCAATTATCTCACCCAATGTTTTTGTAAGATCATGTTTTTCGAATAACACACCTATATTTGTCCAGCTGTGATCATACATCGACATTGTGATATAATACAGATCTTTTTTAATCATTTCAAATTCCGGAAAATCATGTTGTGTTAATACAGAAGTAATTTGTCTGCATCTGTCTGTTCTGAAATTAAATACGATCACTACATCTCCAGCTATAATTTTTACTACCGGTTCATTATTTTCATCAACACAAACAATGGGTTTAATAAATTCATCCGTAATATCTTCCTTATAATTATCCTCCAGACTTTTTACTGGATCGTGGCTTCGAGTTCCAATGCCATGCACTAATAGATCATACGCAAGTTTTATACGTTCCCAGCGTTTATCTCTGTCCATTGCAAAATATCTTCCACAAACACTTGCAATTTTTCCCCCGGTAATTTTTAAGTTTGTTTGTAATTTATTAATAAAACCACTTCCACTTTTAGGATCACAATCGCGCCCATCTGTAAATGCATGAACAAATACTTTATCCATGTTCGCATTTTTTCCCTGTAAAATTTCACATAATCCCAACAAATGATTTATATGCGAATGTACACCTCCATCACTCACAAGACCCATTAAATGAATATTTTTATTATAAGTATTTGCATATTCAATTGCATTTAATAGTACTTGATTTTGAGCGAGATCTCCATTTTTAATTGCTTTAGTAATTCTTTGTAATTCCTGATAAACAATTCTCCCCGCTCCTAAATTAAGATGTCCAACTTCACTGTTGCCCATTTGTCCTTCGGGTAATCCTACAAATTCTCCATCCGTTCTCAATTCTGCGTTGGGATATTTTTTGTAATAACTATTCACATTCGGAGTATACGCCTGCGCAATAGCAGAAGCCGCAGCATTTTTTCCTTGTCCCCACCCATCCATAATGATGAGCATAGCACGTTTATTTGTGTTCATTATCGCAAAGATAAGCGTGAGCCGTGAACCGAGTGCCTGCCTTCTACTCAACGCATCATGTAGGTCCGTTCCTGTAAAAATCGGAACTATTTATTTGGGCTTCTAACCTTTGGCTTGAGTGGAGCATACTCACCATTCACCACTATCGGAAGTTATTATTCAACTCATATCAAATTCATTGCTCACTTGTCCGCCGTAGCTTGAGCAAAGGAGAATAACTCATCAATCATCCCTGTCATGATTCCCGTGTCTGTTTTCCTCTATCCCGCGTCCCGATTCCCCAATCCCACCCCTGATTGTTAAACTTTTCTTAATTTTGGTATGGTTTTAGCAAATTCAGTGCATTGACCAAACAATAACAGCCATGATAAAATTTAAATTTAAAAAAGCATCTATACTTCTGTTGGCAGTGCCACTTTTGATATTTGCAACAGCAGTAGGTGATCTGGATAATATTTCTGCCGCTATTAAAGCCGGAAATTCAAAAGCCTTAGCTGAATATTTCGACAATACCGTTGAAGTTAAGATCGCCAATAAAGAAGGTGCTTACAGTAAAAGTCAGGCGGAAGCTATCGTAAAAGATTTTTTTACAAAGAATCCGCCTAAAACCTTCAAATTTATTCACGATGGACCATCAGGTGGAAATAATGCGCATTATGCCATTGGTTCTCTGGGTACCGATAAGGGTAAATTCAGAACTTATGTTTACTTGAAAAAAGTGGGCGATAAATTCGTGATACAGGAATTAAGTTTCGAAAATGAGTAGTGTAGAGATATGGGATCTGCTCGATATTATTGACGAAGCCCTGATTGAAGACATACAAGAAGGAGATCATACTACCTTGGCCACAATAGATCATGAGGCCACAGGCATAGCAAAACTCTTAATAAAACAACCCGGAATTATTGCCGGAGTTGAATTAGCAGAACAAATTTTAAAACATGTCAACCCCGAACTGGAGGTTGACATTGTTATTCCAGACGGAGCCAAAGTGGAGCCGGGTGATATTGCATTCACTGTGTGTGGGAGGGTTCAGGCAATATTGGTTGCCGAACGCACCATGCTTAATTTTATGCAGCGCATGAGTGGTATAGCGACAAAAACCAACACTTTTGTGCAAAAAGTAAGGTATACCAAAGCAAGGATCCTTGATACCAGAAAAACTACACCGGGTTTACGAAATTTTGAAAAATGGGCCGTTAGAATAGGTGGAGGACACAATCACCGCATGGGTTTATACGATATGATCATGATTAAAGACAATCATATCGACTTTTGCGGTGGTATTGATAATGCTATAAATAAGGTTCGTCAATACCTCGAAGAAAACGAACTGGATCTTAAAATAGAGGTGGAAACACGGAATATTGATGAGGTTTGGCAAGTACTTAGAACAGGTGGAATTCACCGTATTATGCTTGATAATTTTGCTGTAAACAATATGAAAGAAGCCGTTGATGCAATTGCAGGACAATTTGAAACGGAAGCTTCCGGAGGCATAAACATTGATACTGTGCTCGCTTATGCTGAAACGGGTGTAGACTTTATTTCGGTAGGCGAGCTAACGCACTCGGTAAACAGCCTCGACCTCAGTTTTAAAGCTGTAATGGAATAAAGGGTCTGCATTTTCGATGTTAATTCTTTTCAAAAAGACCTGAAAGGCAGTTGTTTTGTTACTGACCCTTATTTATTTATTATCTTTGCGTAAATTAATTAAACTTTGAGGGAGCAACTTTTTCATATACAGGTTTTGTTAAAGAGGCTTGGCATCCTATTGCTGCTCTATTCGGTTTGCCGTGTATTGTTTTTTATTTTTAATAAAGATCTTTTCCCGCATATACCTCCTGGTGATTTTCTGCAGATCATGTTTCATGGTTTGCGTTTCGATATTTCTTCTATTATTTATGTGAATTTTATTTTTATTCTGATGCATATTTTACCGAGCCCATGGTTTGATAAAAACTGGTATCAGCGAATTCTCAGAATATTGTTTTATGTTTTTAACGGAATAGCACTCATGTTGGAAGCTGGTGATTTTATTTATTATAGATATGGTTTAAAACGCACATCAACACATGAACTTGGTCTAACAAGCGATACCAATATTTTGCCTCAGGTAATTCAGGACTATTGGATAGTATTTGTGATCGCATTTTTATTGGTGGCTGCAATAGAATATTTATATCGCAAAACTGATCTGCATCGCGCCAGAAAATTAAAATTTACTTTGCCAAGATTAATTCATTATCCCTATCAGCTTGTTTTTATGTTGGTTATTTTGGTCTTCTCTGTAATTGGTGCACGAGGTGGTATACAGGCCAAACCATTATCTCCAAACTCCGCTTCTTTATACGTAACCGATAGTCGTTTAACTTCGCTAATTATAAATACACCTTTCTCCGTAATTTATGCTTTTGGTCACCGGCAATTACAAGAACCAAAATATTTTGAGGAGGAAGAACTTAAACGCAAATTTACACCGGTGCATGAAAATGCAATATTTTATCAATGGCCGGATTCAATAAATAGACCTGATCAACCTGATAATGTTTGTGTAATAATTCTCGAAAGTTTTTCCAAAGAATATATAGGATACTTTAATGGTGGAAATGGTTATACCCCATTTCTCGACGATCTGTTAACGAAGGGATTATGTTTTACTAATGCCTATTCAAATGGCAAATCTTCAAACCAGGGTATTGTTGCAATTACGAGCGGTATTCCGGTTCTAATGGAGGAACCTTTTGTTTCTTCTGTTTATCAGAATAATCAGTTTGAAGGTATAGGTACAATTATAAAAAGAGCTGGTTATTCATCCGCTTTTTTTCACGGAGCAAATAATGGTTCCATGCAATTTGACCGCTTAATGGCTCAAGCTGGAATTGAACAATATTTTGGCAGAAATGAATATGGCAATGATGCTGATTTTGATGGCAACTGGGGAATTTTTGATGAACCTTTCCTTAAATGGACCGCTAAAGAAATGAGTAAGTTAAAACCACCTTTTTATAGTCAGATATTTACTATTTCTTCACATCATCCCTTCACTGTTCCACCTCAGCATAAAGGAAAATTTAAAAAAGGAGTAATTCCAATGTTGGAAGTTGTTGGTTATGCCGATTATGCGCTGGAACAATTTTTCGAAGAAGCAAAAAAACAACCCTGGTTTAATAATACCTTATTTATTTTAACTTCCGATCATCCCGGTCCGCCACTTCCCGAACATGAGTTTTATCAAGAGCCCGTTGGATCACATGCTACCTGGATGTTGATTTATAAGCCAAACGGACAATTTAAAGGAGTTAATGATAAAGTAACACAACAAACCGATATACCTCCTACCGTTTTAGATTATATTGGTTATAATGGTAAATTCATGGCGTATGGAAAATCTGTTTTCGATACAACAGAAGCGCGTTTTGTTTATAATTATCACTCTTCTGATTATATGATCATAACAGATGATTTCGCCTTACAGTTTGATGGATCTAAATCCACCGGATTATATCAATATAAAATGGATAGTTCGTTAAATGATAACTTGCTATTTGAATATCCGAATATCACCGCAACTATGGAAGAAAAATTAAAAGCAATTATTCAAACCCACCACGAAGCGATGGTTAGGAATAAATTGATGCCGGAGTGAAAAAAAATATTTTATTTATTGTTAATCCTGTTGCCGGAGTAAAAAGAAAGGATAAAATTCCTCCGCTTATAAATAAATTTCTCGACCACAATAAATTTAATTACGAAGTTATTTATACCGAAAGTCGCGGGCACGCTACAGAAATTGCGCGACAAGCTGTGCTCGATAAATTTGATGTGGTTGCTGTTGCAGGTGGCGACGGAAGTGTAAATGAGGTTGCAACGGGTTTAATGGGAAGTGATACATCTCTGGCCATTATTCCGAGTGGTTCCGGGAACGGACTTGCCCGACATCTCGGATATTCTATTAATATAAGATCAACATTAGAAATTATTAATCACTACCAATTAAAAAAAATTGATGTTTGTAAGGTTAATGATGCATATTTTTTTAGCCTTATAGGAATTGGATTTGATGCATTCGTTGCTAAAGTTTTTAGCAAGGAAGAAACAAGGGGTTTTTTAACTTATTTCTGGAGTGCCATTAAAAGTATTTCATCTTTCGAGCCCTTCGAATATTCATTTAATTCGGAAGAAAAATCATTTAAAGGTAAGGCATTCATGATGAATTTGTGCAATTCTAATCAATATGGATACAATGTGAAAGTTGCACCTTTCGCAAGTTTAAACGATGGATTAATGGATGTTGTTTTAGTGGATAATATTCCAAAATGGAAAGTGCCCTTTGCAGTGATACAGGTTTTTACCGGCACACATTTGGGCAGTAAACATTTTACAACCTTTAAAACAAAAGAAGTATTAATAGAATCTCCAAATTATATCTATTTACAAATTGACGGTGAAACTGTTCCTAAGGATAAATCGTTTAAGGTCAGTATCATTCCCGGAGCTTTAAATGTATTGGTTAAATAAAAAAAAACAATTCTTCGAATGGCAAAAAAGAGCAACGATAAGTTCGGGTTTGTTTTTTCTACAGATCCGGATTTTAAATTTGAAAAGGATAAGGAATCAAAAAATACCCTGCCCCCACAACAGCAAGACCTAAGAATATGGTTGGAAAAAAATCATCGGGGAGGTAAAACTGCCTGTGTAATTAAAAATTTTGTGGGAACAGAGGAAGACCTCGAAAAACTCGGAAAGGAGTTAAAAACAAAATGTGGAACAGGTGGCTCAGTAAAAGATGGTGAAATAATTATTCAAGGCGATCAACGTAAAAAATTGGGCGAGATATTAACCAAACTTGGTTATAAATATAAGTTGGCAGGAGGTTAATTAAAAGAAAAAATGAAGGAATGAAGAAATGAAAGAATGAAGATCCTTGACCTCACAAGTTTCGGAAGCCTCGACCTCACAGGTTTCGAAAACCTGTGAGGTCTAAGGGAAAAGCATAAAAAAAGGTGGAAGGATATTTAATCAATTCCACCTTTTTTTTAATTATCTCTATTTATTTTGTAAAGACATATTTGTAATTTTTATTTTGTTATAATAAATCGATCATTAATAATATTTTCGTCGGTCTCAAAGCGTATTATATACATTCCTGAGGTCAATTTACTAACATCAATGGTTTTTGTACTTGAATTTATATTATCAATTATAATTAATACTTTTCCTGATAGATCTAGAATTGTAATGTTATTAATTGTAATATCAACTATATTTATATTTAAAACATCTGTAGCAGGATTCGGAAAAATAGAAATATTGTCTTCCATAACTGTTTCCATCTCTCTGCAAACCAGAGTTGTAAAATTTTGTAAGGCAGAAAAATCTGAAATTACATCAACACCTACTGTATCACAAACTGTTCTTATCTGCCATTCATAATTTTTATTGCACTGTAAATTTTTCAGATTTAATTTATTGTTGATACCCGGTACGAATTTTTTCTTCCAAACCGCAGCCATTGTTTTTTTATACCATACTTCGTAATGAAATGCATCAGGGTCAACTGTCCAATTTAATCTTGCATTGGTTGTGGTGATATTATTACTGAATAAACCGGTTGGTGTTTCGCAAGTTGTAGTAAGAACCTGTGTGTAGTGGATTGTTGTGGCATACATTTGGGCCACTGCATAGATGGAATTATCTGATGCAAGACAAATTGATGAACCAATATTGGTGTAATAATCATGAAGTGCAATCCATGCTGCAACACCATCGGGAGTATATTTAATGGTGACCATTTGTGTTAAACTTGTCCAGAAATATCCCGGCCACGGACCTCCTTGTCCAGTTACATAAATATTGTCATCAGCATCCTTTACCATCATCATTGGTATTTCATCGTTACCGGTATGTTCATCATATTCCTGCGACCATTGCAGAATACCGGTACTATTTATTTTAAAAGTTATCCAGTCAAGATAAAGACCACCGTATCCAATCACATAAGCTCCACCTGAATTATCAGTTTCAATTTGACGACCAAATTCTTCATTGCCAAAATCGTAGTGTTCCGACCATAACAATAATCCTGAGGAATTGTATTTCTTAACCGTAAAATCTGTTGAAATAAATGGTATCACTCCAAAGGAGCCCTGCGATAATACAAATATATTTCCTGATAGATCCAGATCAATGTCTTTAATTCCATTTTCAATACCACTTAAATACCATAATATGTTTCCAGCTGGTGATATTTTAGCCATGGTAGAACCGTAAGATGCAATCACGATATTTCCCGCCGCGTCAAATTCCAGATTATTCAGAGTTCCAGGCATTGGATTCCCAAGATCATCCGCAATAATTGACCATATTTCATTTCCATTGGTATCATACTTTTTTACCATCATATTTCCTACTTCTGCGTGATAGATCATCCATGCATTTACATCACCGCCAACATAAATATTTCCTTCATTGTCTGTTAAAACTTTTCTACCACGGTATGCAGAACCTGTATTATAAGTTTCCCGCCAGATCAACGCACCGTCTTCCCCATTAAATTTCATTGTTACCGACTGCACGGGATACCATTCTGATCCAAATCCGGTATTTGTATAACCCGTAACAATTGCATCTCCATTAATATCTATAACAACACAACTTGCCACCTCCCACTGGGAAGGAGTGGTATTGTCGTATGTTACAGCCCATAAAATGGTGCCGTCGGGACTCCTTTTGGTGAGGTAGATATCGCCATTAAAAATGTCGCTAAGTGTGAAGGCATTGTCGGCCTCATCAACCACTACCATAATGCCGTCTTTACCATAATAATCGTCCTGTGAAACCCAATCCTCAGTTACCTGAGCGTTTAGTGTAATAGTGATAAGGGATAATGTCGCAATAAATAATATTTTTTTCATAAAAGGTGAATTATATGTATATATAAAGAAATGGATTAAAAAGCAAAAAACGGATGACTATTGTTTTGTAAACAGGAAACAATCGTCACCATTTAAATGGAGTCCATTCGAAAAATTAAATCAAATTACTGTGAAGAATTCCACCTTAATCCGGCCGACATTTATCCTGGCGTCAATCAATTAACAAATTAACAATTTACCAAATTAAAAAATGCGCAGTCCGTTTTCTACTATTTTATCCGTTTGAAGTAATATAACGGAACCATCGGCCTGAATGGCACCTAAAACAAGACATTCACTGATGAAATTGGCAATTTGTTTTACAGGAAAATTAACAACTGCAACAATTTGTTTTCCAACAAGTTCATCTCTGGTATAATGGGATGTAATTTGCGCGCTGCTGCTTTTAATTCCGAGTTCGCCGAAATCAATTCTTAACTGATATGCAGATTTTTTTGCCGCATGGAAATCCTTTACTTCAAGTATTGTTCCTGTTCTTATTTCTACCTTTTCGAAATCGGAATAATTTATTGCCATAATAACTTGTTGTGACCACAAATATAATTTTTTTAGCAGAGTATTTTAAAATTTTCATTACCAAGGCTTTGTGCGAAAAGGGAATTTATGATTTGGTCTTCGTTCCGAAACAAATACTAATAACGGAATCAATTTTTGACAAAAACTTTAGTTATCGTTGCGTTTTCGTTTTTACATTCAACTATATAGATACCTTTACCTAAGATATCCACATTAATAGAATGGAAATATTCACCATAAGTATTCTCTGTGTTATACTTTGTAGTTAATGGCTGACCTGTAATAGAGTATAGAGTAATAAACATTGGGGTTCTGCTGGAAATTGTTAGTTGATCATAACATGGATTGGGAAAAACATTCACTGCATCATCATAAGATTTTAATTGTTCAGGTGATGCATACATAACCATACCTCCAAAGGTGCCTGCCCAAACCTTTTCCGAATCATCAATATATAATCCGTCAGTTGTATTGTGTGGTAAATTTGAATTGGCGGTATAAAATTGATCCCAATCTCCTGTCGCATTTGTTTTTGTAATTCCATCGTGTGTGGCAAACCAAATATTTCCATCTGCGTCAATTGCCATACGGTTTACACTGTTGTGTGTAAGCTGAGATGTAAGGGTATTATATACGAACAACCATATATCAGATACCGGATCATATTTTTCTACCCCGAGAAAATCCGCTATATATAAAATGCCGGCTTCATCACTAATAATGGTGCGTATCAGATTTGAATTAAGTCCGGAATTATCATAATTATAATTTGTAAAATCGCCATCAATTAATTTTGAAACACCTGAAAATCGTGATCCGATCCAGAGTATATTGTTTTTATCAAGCAATAAACAGGTGAGATCATTTGCATTGAGATCTGAATTTGTAGAATCAAATATTTGCCAGCTATCGTTCTCCACTTTTGCAAGACCCTTATTTGTAGCGATCCATAAAATGGAATTGATACTGTCGAATGCCACATCATTTACATTCATTCCCGGTAACTGTGAATTTGAAGTATCCAATAAGCTCCACGTATCATTTTCAAAAATATATAGTCCACCATAATATGCACCTGCATAAATTTTATTATTCAAAGATCTTATGCTCCTGAAATCATTACTTCCAACCTGTAAATTATTTTTGGTGTAGTTTGTAATTTCTCCTGTTGTTTGATCAAAAACTTTTATCCCTTCATTTTGAGTGGCAGCCCAGATTTTATTATTTTGGGAGGTGATACTTAATACAGAATCGGTAATACCGGTGAGATGCCATATATTATTTTGTCCGCAAGCAGAGCTTATGAGTAGAACCAAAAGGCAAAAAAGAGTCGATTTCATCAGCAGACTTCATCTGATTTAAAATTACATCTTTTCATGGAACTTATTTATTTTTTTAGACATTTCAAAGTGCTGAATCACATACATTTAGCACAAACGAAACTTTTTTACTTAATCTTGTGCACAACCTGTTTAAAAAATTCACCCAAATATTTTACCTTCATTTGGGCTTCTTTCTAATTTAGCCGACCTTTAAAAAAAATGAAATTTTCCCACCTACACAACCATACCATGTTTTCGCTGCTCGACGGGGCCAGCGACATAAGCAAACTCTATAAAAAGGCGGTTGCAGACGAAATGCCTGCCCTTGCAATCACTGACCATGGCAATATGTTCGGGGCTTTTCAGTTTGTGGCTGAAGCCTATAAACACAAAAATGCTGATGGAACTCCAAAGATCAAACCGGTAGTGGGCTGTGAATTTTATATCGTGAGCGATATGCACCGGAAAAATTTTACCAGGGAGGAGAAAGATGTGCGTTATCATCAGGTTCTGCTCGCGAAGAATGAAATTGGATATAAAAATTTGGTGAAAATGTGTTCCCTGGGTTATACGCAGGGAATGTATGGTAAATATCCCCGCATCGACAGATCGGTAATTGAAAAATACCATGAAGGATTGATTGCAACTACTTGTTGTCTTGCAGCGGAAGTTCCCCGTGCCATCATGAAAAAAAGCAAGGAGGAAGCGGAAGAAACCTTCAAATGGTGGCATAATTTATTTGCTGAAGATTATTATATCGAATTACAGCGACACGATATTCCTGATCAGATATATGTGAATGATGTTTTATTGCAATTTGCTAAAAAATATAATGTAAAAGTAATTGCGACAAACGATGCACATTACGTTGATCAGGGGGATGCAAATGCGCATGATATTTTATTGTGTATCAATACCGGTGAAAAACAGGCAACTCCAAAAATGAAAGATTTTGGGGATGATGATATGCAGAGCAAAGGAAAACGTTTTGCTTTTTATAACGACCAGTTTTACTTTAAAACATCATCAGAAATGATAAAACTTTTTGATGATGTTCCGGAAGCACTTGAAAATACAAATGAAATTGTAGATAAGATCCAACTACTCGATCTTAAACGCGATATATTATTACCAGCCTTTCCCGTGCCATCTGAATTTAAAATTCATGAGGATGATGTATTAAATCAATGGGAATATTTAAAATTCATCACTTTTGAAGGGGCAAAAAAAAGGTATGGAGAAATTGAAGCACTAACAGAAGAACGTATCAACTTCGAATTATTTACCATTAAAACAATGGGTTTTGCGGGATATTTTCTCATTGTTATGGATTTCATAAAGGCTGGTCGCGACATGGGTGTATTTGTTGGTCCCGGAAGAGGTTCTGCTGCGGGTTCCGTTGTGGCATATTGCATCGGTATCACCAATATCGATCCAATGAAATACAACCTGCTCTTCGAAAGATTTTTAAATCCAGACAGAAAGTCGATGCCCGATATTGATACGGACTTTGATGATGACGGTCGACAAAAAGTAATTGATTATGTTGTGCAGAAATACGGTAAAAACCAGGTTGCACAATTAATTACCTATGGCACTATGGCTGCCAAAACAAGTTTAAAAGATGTTGCACGCGTTTTAGATATGGCAATATCGGATAGTAATGCATTAAGTAAATTTATTCCTGAACGTCCCGGCATTACATTAAACAGATTTATTAATGCTCCTTTGAATGGAGATAATTCTTTATTTGAAAAGGAAAATCTATCGCCGGATGAGATGGCAAATGCAAAAGCTTTGCGCAAAATATTTGAAGATGGTGATGACCTGAGAAGTAAAGTAATTAAAGAAGCATTAGTATTGGAAGGCTCTGTTCGAAATACCGGTGTTCATGCGGCAGGATTAATAATTGCACCATGCGATCTTACAGATCTTATTCCAATTGCGGTTGCAAAAGATTCGGATCTATATATCACGCAATTTGAAGGAGAGGTGATAGAGAATGCCGGTGTAATTAAAATGGACTTTCTTGGTTTGAGAACCTTATCTATTCTAAAAACAGCATTAAATTTAATTAAACAAAATCACGGTGTTATTATTGATATCGACACCATTGCTTTAGAAGATAAACCAACTTTTGAATTATATCAGCGCGGAGAAACAAATGGAACATTTCAATTTGAAAGTCCGGGAATGCAAAAATACCTGAAGGAACTTAAACCGGATAAATTTGAAGACCTTATTGCAATGAACGCGTTATATCGTCCGGGTCCGATTGAATATATCCCAACTTATATTAAACGCAAACACGGGCGTGAGGAAATTCACTACGACCTTGTGGAAATGGAAGAAATTTTAAAGGAAACTTATGGTGTTACTGTATATCAGGAACAAGTAATGTTACTTTCGCAACGGCTCGCAAATTTCACGAAAGGAGATGCAGATACCCTCCGAAAGGCAATGGGTAAAAAGCAAAAAGATGTGCTCGATAAAATGAAATCGAAATTTATTGAAGGTTGCGAAAAAAATAGTTTTGATAAAAAAATATGTGAAAAGATCTGGGGCGATTGGGAAGCATTTGCACAATATGCATTTAATAAATCGCACTCTACCTGTTATGCACTCGTTGCTTATCAGACGGCCTTTTTAAAAGCAAATTATGCCGCAGAATATATGAGTGCAGTGCTCACACATAACCAGGGAAATATTGAAAAGGTAAGTTTCTTTATGGATGAATGTCGCCGTATGGGAATTTCCGTATTACCTCCCGATGTGAATGAAAGTAATGTAACTTTTGCTGTGAATAAAAATGGAGAAATTCGTTTTGGATTAACTGCAATTAAAGGGGTAGGTGAGGCAGCGGTTGTTGAACTAATAAGAGAACGAAATGCAAATGGTCCATATAAAAGTTTATATGATCTTACCCGAAGAGTTAATTTGCGCAGTGTAAATAAAAAAACTTTGGAGTCGTTAGTGCTTGCCGGTGCTTTTGATAGTTTTAATGTTTTTCGTGCGCAGTATTTTGCAATTGGCAAAAATGAAACTATCAATGTTTTAGAAAATGCAATTCGCTATGGAAATAATTTTACAGATAATGTAAATAATGCGCAAAACACCCTTTTCGGAGATACTATTGACAGTGAAGTTGCTGAACCAAAAATTCCGGAATGGCCAGAATGGAACACCGTTGAAAAATTAAAAAAAGAGTTTGAAGTAATAGGCATATATTTAAGCGGACATCCACTTGATGATTATAGAATAGAAGTGGATGCATTTAAAACATGTGCCATAAATGAGATCGAAAAATTTACGGATAAGGGAGAAGTTTCCATTGTCGGATATATTGCATCAACAGACACTAAGATCGGAAAATCAGGAGATAAATACACCATTTTTTCACTGGAAGATTTCAGCGGACATCTGGAACTTGGATTATTTAAAAGTAACTTTATCAAATTTAAAAATTACGTAGACCAGACAGGAAATGTATTGTACGTTAAAGGAAATTATCAAACAGACAGGCATGATGCGGAAAGAAAACGTTTTTGGGTGACCGATATTCAATTACTAAGCGAAATTCGTGAAAAAAAGGCGATGAAGATCACTTTGAGTATGTCGCTTTCCGACCTGAACGATTCTTTTATAAATGCTGTTGGTGAGCTTATTAAAGCACATCCGGGAAATGACCGGATTGCATTGAAAATAGTGGAGGAAACTGAAAATTTTGATGTGTATTTCAGGACTCAAAATGGCTGTATCAAAGCAGAAAGACCAGTTTTGAACAGTCTGGGGAAATTTGGTGAGGTTACTTTAAAAGTTGCTGGTTAAATTTGCAGTTCGGATGTGCAAAGGGAAAAATGGGATTTGCAGGAACTAATCCGACACCTGATTGTTACAATACTAATCTTAATTAATAAACCAATAAATCAATAATTATTATGGCATTAGAATTTAACGATGCAAACTTCAAGCAGGATGTGCTTGACAGCGAAAAATTAACCGTAATCGACTTTTGGGCTGAATGGTGTGGACCTTGCAGGGTTGTAGGACCGGTTATTGAAGAATTGTCAAAAGACTACCAGGGAAAGGTGAACATCGGCAAAGTGAATGTTGACTTTAACCCGGAAATTTCCATGATGTATGGAATTCGCAACATCCCAACTATTTTATTTATAAAAAATGGTCAGGTAATCGACAAACAGGTTGGTGCAGTTGCCAAAAGTGTACTTGATGCCAAGGTGAAACAACATATGTAATTTGTTAAACATACTTATTTGAAGCCTTCCTGCGTTTGTGGGAAGGCTTTTTCCGTAAGCCCTGAATTGAAAATTCGGATAAGACATTTGGCTTTGTATATGCTTACAAATTTTCTAATTCAGGGTAAGCCCTGAATTGAAAATTCGGATAAAAAATAGGCAGTGAGTAAAAATACCAATTTTCTTATTCAGGGACTTTAGCATTAAAAAATTACTTTAATTTGTATAATAATATGAGTTCTACCCAACAATTGATGTCCATTCAGGATCTGCGCAGTATAGAAAATCTGGAGCTTTTAGCTAAACAAGTGGTGGAGGGATTTATATTGGGATTACATAAAAGTCCTTTTCACGGTTTTTCCGTAGAATTTGCTGAGCATAGAATTTATAATCCGGGCGAGGCAACTCGTCATATTGATTGGAAGGTTTATGGCAGAACCGATAAATTATTTACAAAAAAGTATGAGGAAGAAACAAACCTTCGTTGCCAGATAGTAATAGATGCTTCTTCAAGTATGTATTTTCCGGAGGCTGAAAAAAATGAACAGGGTTTGCATATCAATAAACTTATTTTTTCAGCAATTTGTGCCAGTTCGATAATGCACCTTTTAAAATTGCAAAGAGATGCCGCGGGCCTTACCATTTTTGCCGATGATATTTTATTACATACCAAAGCTGCGAGTAACATTGTGCACCAAAAATTGTTGCAATCGCAAATGGAGAATTTCATTGGCAAATCATCCAGAGATCTTAAAACGGAAGCCGCAAAATGTTTACATGTAATTGCAGAAAATGTGCATCGCCGGAGTTTGGTAATTATTTTCAGCGATATGTTTGAAGGTAACGAAAATACAGAAGAACTTTTTTCTGCACTGCAACATTTAAAGCACAATAAACACGAAGTGATATTATTTCATGTGGTAGATAAAAAACATGAAATTGATTTTACTTATGATAATAGACCTTATGTTTTTGTAGATATGGAAAGCGGTGAGAAAGTTAAGGTTCGCAGCAATGAAGTGAAAGCCCATTATACAGAACAAATGGTAAAATTTATGAAAAACCTGAAATTGCGCTGCGATCAATATAAAATTGATTTTATTGAAGCAGATATGAATAAGGAATTTAATCATGTTCTTATGCCCTATCTTGTAAAGAGAATGAAGATGAAATAATGGAACTCAATTATATAAAATCAGGATCCGGATTTCCTGTAATTATTCTTCACGGATTATTCGGTATGTTAGATAATTGGAAATCCATATCGAAGAATTTAGAAACAAAATTTACTGTTTATCTTGTTGACCAACGAAACCATGGAAAATCACCGCATGCTCCGGAACATTCTTATCAATTAATGGCAGATGATTTAAATGAATTTTTTGGACAGCAACAAATATCATCTGCTCATATTATCGGACACTCCATGGGTGGAAAAACAGCCATGCAGTTTGCACTTCAGCATCCTGAAAAGGTAAATAAACTTGTAGTGGTTGATATGGGGATAAAACAGTATCCTGGAGGACATGATGCGATTTTTGACGCCTTGTTATCATTTGATCTATGCGCAATTCATTCGCGGAAAGAAGCGGAAATTGAAATGACTAAAAAGATTTCAGATATTGCTGTTCAACAGTTCTTATTGAAAAATCTCAGCAGGGAAATTAACGGAAATTACCGATGGAAGTTTAATTTGGAAGCACTGTCTGCAAATTATGAAAATGAAATTATCGCAGCAGTTAAACCGAGCAATATTTATAGAGGAGAAGTACTGTTTATAAGAGGTGAAAGATCGAATTATATTTTAAATGATGATTGGGATGATATTCAAAAAATATTTCCCAATTCCGTTTTAAACACAATTAATGATTCAGGTCATTGGGTGCATGCAGAAAAACCGGAAGATTTAATAAAGGTTATATTCACCTTTTTTTAATGTTCAATGCATAATTTGGATAAATTACTTTGAATATTAATGATATTACGGGGAAAACCGTCTATAATGAAAATCTTTCAGGATCCGAATCAATCGTAGATGTTGCTGATCTTATTTCAGGAATTTATGTGATTCGTATCAGCAGCTCTAAAGGTATTGTTTCAAAAACCATAACTATTCAATAAGACCTATATTGCATAATACCCGTCAGATTCGTGTCTGACGGGCATTTTTTTTTTGATCAAATTCAATAATTTATTGTTATATCCTGTAAAAGACATTAAAACAAATCATCATCATTAAAAGCGGTGATTATAATCATCGTTCCGTTTCTGGTAATTTTTGAGCTTTGCAATTGGTTTTGTGGTGATTATCCTCAAAATACCAAAAGGTGGAGGCAATAAGATGACATCTCCTGTAAATGCAATAAGAAAGAGAATAACAAGCGTTAAAAATGAATATCGAGGGCAATAAAATAATAGGTGAATTGCAGCAAGAATTTAATGGGTATTTCCCTTTTTTGCATATAGAATTTTATCGCCATCGCTCCGGGGAGGAAAAAACTAGTATTGAAAAATTTAATGCAAATCAGAAACTTGTGCTCTTAAATACACCCTCCGACAAGGTTACTATACACATTGATAAAAATGACAAGATATCATATCTTAAAGACCAATTTAATAAACTTGGTATTGGTGTATTGATATTCAGGAAAGCCGGCAGCGTTTGGGTGGAAACAACGCTTACTGAAGACTGGACACTCGACAGACAAAATATGGAAGGAGAGGTATTCAGTAAAAAATGACCTTCCTTAATATTAAAAGGGCAGGTTCCTTAATTTTTTTTCATCGAGTATATAAATTTTACCTTCCTTTATATCAATTAATTTTTCCTCTTTAAAATCGCTTAAGGTTCTTATAAGAGATTCCTTTGCGGTCCCAACTATTCGTGCGAGATTTTCCCTTGAAATTTCTACTTTTGAATTATTAGGGTCAGATTTTTTATAGATATCGTACACTTCCATTAAACTTGCAGCCACTCTTTTTCGAAGGGAGTTATATGCTAATGCAATTAGTTTTTCTTCTTTATCTGAAATATTCTTTGTAAGTAATTTAATAAATTGTTGCGCAACTATCATATCGCGGTTTATCAGTGCTGTAAAATCCTCTGCAGGTATAAGCATTAATTCAGAATCTTCGATAAATTCAGCATTTTCTGTATAGGGTTTATCTTCCAAAATGGCTGTATATCCAATAAAATCACCATTTGTGTAAATTGCGTTGATCAATTCTTTTCCATCCTCATTTATCAGGTAGGTTTTTACCTTTCCTTTAACAACGTAATAAATATTATGCGCCCTGTTGTTTTCTGAATAGAGAAATTGTTTTTTTTTGTATTCACGAATTTCACGCAGATCGGAGGTTAATTCCAGACCTGCGGTCTTGTTTGCCAAATTGATGAAATCATTTACTCCGGCAAGATCATTGTTAAATGCTGAACGCAGCAAATCATGTTTTTTAAATCGCACTTCAATGGCCTTTAATAATTCAATATCATCGAATGGTTTTGTGATATAATCATCAGCACCCATTTCCATACCTTTTCTGAAATCCGATTTTTCTGTTTTAGCAGTTAGAAATATAAATGGAATATTTTTTGTTTCTTCGTTCAGTCCCAATAAGTGTATAACACCATAACCATCCAGAACAGGCATCATAATATCACAAATAATAAGATCAGGTATTTCCTTAAGTGCAATGTCAACTCCCATTTTGCCATTTTCAGCTGAAACAACTGCATAATTAGCAAGCTCCAAAATCTCCACCGTATTTCCCCTGAGCTCCTTATTATCTTCAATTAAAAGTATCTTCTTTTTCATTTCTGATTTACTATGTTATGTATTAATATTCGGAATTTGAATTGTAAATGTTGTGCCTTCATTTAACTTACTCACTAATGTAATATTCCCGTTCACCAACTCGAGATATTTGGATATTATGTGCAAACCCAAACCCGTACCTTGAATATTAGATGCATTCTTGGCTCTGAAAAAGCGTTCAAATAAGTGTTCCTTATCCTCCTCTGGTATTCCGATTCCACGATCTTTTACCACTAAATAAAATGTGGATCCTTCCAACTTACAATCAATATTGATCATGGCATTTTCAGGTGAAAATTTAATTGCATTCGAGATAAGGTTCACAAGAATATTTTTTATCAAACTCAAGTCGGTAATAATAGCACCTTCTCCACTGTGGTTAAATAAAAGTTTTTGTCCGGCTTTGCATATCTGTTGCAGGTCTTCAATTAAAATATTGATCGCGTAAATACAATCCTGCATCTCCAAATTTTCAAACCGTGCAGTAACTGATCCGTCTTCCAGCTTGCCAAGTGATAGGAAGTCTTCTAGAATATTTTTCATGCTGCTGACTGCGTCTTTGATTCGCATAATATGCCGGTCACGTTTTTCCTGCTCTTCTGTTTTAATATATTTATTCAGGAGCGAAGCCGACGACAAAATGGTGCTGAGTGGAGTTCTGAATTCATGTGACGCCATGGTTACAAACCTTGATTTTAAATCACTTAATTCTTTTTCTTTATCAAAAGCCTCACTCAGTTCCTGTCTCGAGTTTTCTAATTCCTGTAAAGTTTCCCGCAGCATTTTCGTTCTGTCCTCAATTTTATTTTCTAAGTCTATATTCAGGGAAACAATTTCGGTTGCTTTTTTCTCCAGTTCATTCTTTTGGGACAGAAGCATTTCCTCATTCGCCTTTCTAACCGAAATGTCTATTATGAATGCAATTGCAAATAACTCTTCCTTTATTTTATAATAACTTAAACTAATTTCTACAGGAAAAGTAGTGCCATCTTTTTTTCTTCCATTAAGATCTCTGTTCGCACCCATGGCACGATTATGAGGGTTTGAATAAAAAGAATTCCGATGTTGTTGATGCGAGTGCAGATACTTCTCGGGAAGTAATATTTCAATCTTCTGACCTACCAATTCAGCAATTTGATAATTGAAGAAATTACAAGCCATTTCATTTGCATTTATTATTTCTCCATGTTTGTCGGAAATTATTATTCCAATTGTTGCATAATGAAATAAAGCCTCAAATTGTTGCAGTGAATTAATATTTGAATTTCGCTCAAAATTTGTTTCCATCAGCAAGCAATCAATTTTATTGTGATTTTTTTAGTTATAATAAAAAATCTGGAAAGTTAAATCCCCAAATTATAATGTGCCTCGCAATTCCTGTTCTCTTTCTATGGCTTCAAACAAAGCTTTAAAATTACCTTTGCCGAAACTTTTCGCTCCATGACGCTCAATAATTTCATAAAATACCGTTGGTCTGTCTTCAACCGGCTTGGTAAATATTTGCAATAAATATCCCTCTTCGTCGCGGTCGATCAAAATATTCAACCTCTTCAGGTCCTCAATATTTTCATCAATATGACCTACTCTGTCCAAAACATCCTCGTAGTAAGTTCCCGGAACCTTTAAAAACTCAACACCTCTTTTGCGAAGTTCTGTAACGGTTTCTAATATATTTTCGGTGGCTACTGCAATATGTTGAACTCCAGCACCTTTATAAAATTCCAGATATTCATCTATCTGACTTTTCTTTTTCCCCTCCGCAGGTTCGTTAATTGGGAATTTTACAAATCCATTGCCATTAGAAACAACTTTACTCATCAATGCTGTATATTCTGTAGAAATATCTTTGTCGTCGAAGGTTATTAATAATTTGAAGCCCATAACATCTTCATAAAATTTTACCCACTCGTTCATTCGACCCAACTCTACATTTCCAACACAGTGATCTATATATTTTAATCCAATCGGTTTTATTTCGATGGTAGATTCTTTTACATCAAAGCCCGGCATAAATGCTCCTGTATAATTTCTCCTTTCTACAAATTTGTGAATCGTTT
>JAYSYX010000343.1:0-7913 GCA_043727235.1 Bacteroidota bacterium | reverse complement strand
AATTGACAATTGACAATTGACAATTGACAATTTTGAACAGTCCGCTTAACTTAATTATTCATGACTACAATCAGGAGGAAGGAGAATAAATTTCTTGCGAAGTTTTACTAGATCCCACCGTTTGTTTTCCCAAGTCACGCGTCCCGATTCCCGCAGCCCCTTAATATCCAAACTTAAATAAATATTCCGGTTGATCTGTTCCTTCAGGGCGGCCGTAATAGAGAAATGTATTTAATTCGGGGAAATAACCACCCTCAATCCATTTATAATCTTTAAAGGGTATTTCACAATCGCTGATCATTTCATGTATTTCAAATGTTCCAGTTTCGGAGAATGTAATTTGAAACCGATAAATACCCTCGTCACTCTGTGCTTCAGTTTGGGATTTAAAAACAGATTTTGGATCAGAACCTGCTGCAGCACTTACTTTCGCATAACTACTTCCATAAGCGTATATTTCGGAATTTTTAAATATTAATTTATTAGTTGAACGCTTGGTAAAATAAAAAAGGTGTGCCCACAAGTTCTTATAATTTTTATCCAATTTAACATAAGCCATTGCCGCTAAAGTCCCAAATTGAAAATCTATATATGACAAATATATGTTACCTTCAGGGTCGCTCTGAATTGCGTATAATATAAATTCCCTGGAATCTGAATTATATCCATGTTTTGTTTCTTTACCATAAGCAGACGCTTCTTCAGCAGGTAGAAAATCAAATAACATATTCGGAAACTCCTTAATTTTTCGACCGGTTTCCAAATCATATATATATAATTTATTATAATCTATATATAATTTATCTTCAAAATTTTGCCATACAAGATCCACACATAATTTATTATCCAAAAACAAGAATTTTAATGACTCTGCATATCCGGTTGCATTTTCTAATTCTTCCGTCTTCATCAAATTATCCCTGTTTGTAAAATAGAGAACTTGAGCTTCATAGTCGCCTGCACCAGTCTTATATTTTTTTTGAATTTTCAAACCAAAAGCGAACTCGCCATTATTGCTGATCGCGGGGGTTACTGACGAGATATTTATACATTTATAAGGAGTTTTGACGTTACCTTCATATAAGGTGGTAAGATCTGGATTCAAAACTTTGTAAATAAACTCTGCCTCTTCATAGTTATTCACTTGAGGACATATTATGAGGGACATATATTTATTGTTCTCAGAAAATGCAATATATAACTTTGATTTAATCGGAAAAGCTGACCCAATAACACTTCGTTCAAAATTCAAATCCCCCTCGGCATTTAAGATATCAATTTTATCTGGTATTAATTCCAAATTTTCAGTATCAATTTCCTGCAAATATAATTTCGTATTCTTAACAATCGTGCCAGTATTTGTTTTTTCTGTGAAAAGAATATACAAATGTTTTCCAAGCTGAATAACACCGTAATATGACCTAAATTTATTCATAATTACAGATATTCTTTTTAAAGTAATTAGATTCAATTGAGCATCATATTTTTCTATATATAAGCTATCAGGTTGAATACATGCGAGGAATATTTCGTTTGAGTCTGTGACAAAAATGTCGAGGAAAGAGGGGCCCCAAAGATCCGCTTTTCCTCCTTCCTTAGCAGCATAGGTAGTAGATATCTCATCACCCGTTCTAACTTGTTTAAAAGTTTCACAATTTATCTGGGCTTTAACATTATTATTAAAAAGGAATAGTAAAAATGCAAATGGAAAAAGTATGTAATTAAAAGCAAATAAGTTATTCATTTTATGGCTTATTGGTTAGGAATCAACACTAAATATCTATTTTTTATAATGTTAGACGTTTTTCTAGGGTATTATTAATTTATACAATATATTGCCCGTAAATTAATATCCAAACTTAAACAAATATCCCAGCTGATTTTTTCCTTCGGGGCGACCGTAATAAATAAATGAATTTAATTCATGAAAATAATCTCCTTCAATCCAATTATAATCTTTAAAAGGGATTTTACAATCTCCTACTAATTCGTTTATCACAAAATCTCCTTTTTCATTAAATGTAATATCATATCGATATAACTCACCTTTCCGACCGGCATCAACCTGCGAATTATAAACTGTTTCCAAATCGGCTCCACCCCTTGCTGAACTGATCTTTTCATAACCGTTACCAAATGCATGAATCTTATTGTTTTCTAATAAAAGTTCATTTGTTTCCCAATCAGTAAAATAAAAAAAGTGTGCCCACATGTTTTCATAATTTTCATCCAGTTTTATAAATGCAATAGCACCTAATCCTTCTGCCAACAAAGGAATATAATCTTTATAGGATAGATATATATTGCCATATGCATCGCTTTGAATGCTGAATAAAACAAACTCTTTTGAATGTGGATTATATCCATATTTTCCTTCCTTACCATAATTAGATGCTTCCTCTGCTGGCAAATAATCAAATAGCATACTCGAAAAATCATCTATTTTATTACCCTTAGCAATGTCGAAAACGTAAATCTTACGGGCGTCATAGTTTAGTTTGTCCTCAAATTTTTGCCAGGTCATCTCTACAAATAATTTTTTATCTACAAAAATAAAGTTTATCCACTCAGCATATCCTATTTGATCTTCCAAATTTGCAGATTGTATTTTATTTGTTTTATCTGTAAAATAAATCCTGTGGGTCAAATAATCTCCTGCACCTTTTTTATATTTTTTTTCAAAACTAAAGCCCAGAGCAAACTCCCCATCATTACCTATTCCCATTTTTAATCCCCCTAGATCACTAAACTTAAGCTCTGTAATAATATCGCCTTCATATGCAGTTGAAAGATCAGAATTAAATACTCTATAGACGAAATTTGCCAATGTAAAATCATTTTCAGTCTGTTCATGTAACAGAATGGCAAAATATTTATGATCCTCAGAAAATAAAAGATAAGCTTTTGCCTTTGGAGCAAAAACGGATCCAGGAACATCTTTTTCAAATTCAATCTCTTCCTCACTTCCAAGCAGATCTATCTTCTCTTGTCTTAATTCAAGTGAACCGGTATCAATTTGCTGAGCAAACAGCCTTGTACTTTTAATCACATTTCCGGTATTTACCTTTTCTGTGAAAAGAATAAAGATATGATCTTCCAGTTGTATAACCCCATAATACGATCTGGATTTATCCATAACGATATCCAGACTTTTTGATTTTATTAAATTGAGTTGAGAATCATACTTTTCCATATACAAACATTCAGGCTGTGGACACGCCAAAACAATATTACCTGAACCCAAAACAAAAATGTCCAAAAAGGAATTACCCCCAAGAAGATCTGCCTTTCCATCAACCCAATAATCGTATGATGAGGAAATATTGTCGCTGCTTTTTACTTGTTTAAAGGTTTCGCATTTAATTTGGGCCTGGATTGTATTGTTAATGAAAAGTAAAAAGGCAAGCAAAAGGAGTTTAACATTAAATTTAAGTTGGGTATTCATGTTTACGGTTTAAGGATTAAATATTAAAATAAAGTTCTAAAATATGATTTTTGACATTTCTAACCCAATTAAACTGGGCATTAAAGCTATATCTAATTTTCACTATCTTTAGAAATGTTTAGTGTAAAGATAATTAATAATTAAATTTGACTAAATATCCGAGGTGATCCTTTTCTTCTGTGAATCCATAATATAAAAATGTATTGTGTTCTTGAAAATACCCGCCTGTCACCACATTGACGTGACGGAATTTTTCATTACATTTAGGAATAAATTCATTTATTTCAAATTGACCGTTCTCAGAAAATACAATATCGTATAGAAATTCTTCTTTTGCAGAACTAGTATGTTCAGCTAAAGCGATACCTCTTTCAGTTGTCATTGCTGAGTTAATTTTTGAATGGCTGACGCCATACGCATGAACAGTGTTGTCACCAATAACCAAATTGCAGTTTCCATAATAAGAAAAGTAAAACATATGAGCCCAGATAGCATTATAGTTTTGATCAAGCTTTAAGTAAATTTTACCGCAAATGATCTTCCCTTTAACATTACAGGAGTAATTTCTATATAACACAGATAAAGATTTCCCATTTTATCCTGCTTTATAGAATTCAATCCAAATGAAAAATTAATTAAGTTATAATCATCAAACTTAAATCCGCCAAAATTCATTTTTTCCTCTTCTGGCAAATAGTCAAATGGCATATTAGATATTTCTGTTATTTTCCCCCCGATTTGAAAATCAATTACAAATATTTTTTTTGTGTATTTTATGGCTTTTTTCTCTGCGTAATCATGCCATTCCAGATCAACAAATAGTTGCTCATCTCCGGTAAATATTTTAAAATTTCTAGAATATCCTTGGTCATCTTCTAATATATTGGTATGCATTTTATTCTGCATGTCTGTGCTGTAAATATAAATAGTAAAATAGTTTGTAGATCCCATTTTCTTTGTTTTTTCAACTTCCATTCCAGCAGCGAATATTCCGGTGTTACTAACAATTGTAGCTATTGATTTAACATCATTCAAATTATAATCAATTTTAAATTCGCCTGAGTTTACTAAAGTTAATTCAGTTGAAAGAACCTTATAATAAACAATTGCGAGGTCTCTATTCAACTTAGGAACCAACAATAAGGAAATGTATTTATTATTTTCAGAGATAGTAAGGTATATATTTGTTTTAATAATTGGATTCACTCCAGATGTCGGCATTGCACTTTCAAATTCTATTTCTCCCTCCAAAAGGTTAATTTTTTGTTCATTCAATTTGAGTGTTGATGCATCAATTTCCTGAGCAAGAAGTGAAGACTGATTTCTACGGGACCCTGTTTCTGTTTTTTGAATATATATGATATAAAGATGATTCCCTAATTGAAGTACCTGCAAATACGAGCGGGATTTATCCATTGAAACAGATATTGTGTTGGAAATTAAAAATTGAAGGTTTTCATCATACTTTTGAATATATAATTCTCCCTGAACAAGATTTACAAGGTACACTTCCTTTTTTTCATTCAGAATCGTAACAAGTGGTTGGTACTGAATGTTATTATAATTATTCCCAATATTTGAAATGGAGTATTCATGCATTATAATTTCATTTGCAGGACTTTGTGTATAGGAGCTGCATTCAAATTGGGCCTGTACTGTTGCCGGGTATAAACAAATATAAAAGATACAAATTAAAAGAAAATTTCTTTTGAAGGTAATTTGTGTTTTCATTTTTGTATTTTTCTTAAGTCAATTAATCTTTAAAAAAAAAATTCGCAGGACAGACCTCACAGGTTTCCAAAACGTGTGAGGTCGTCGAGGTCGTCGATATGTCGGCTGTTAATTCTCAATTGTCAATTATCAATTTCCCCCTCATTTCCTCATCCAATTCAATGGCCTTACCTGTTTTATTATCCACCAGGGCAAAGGTAACATCTGCATCGGCAACTAATTTGTTGTCTGCAATTCTGGTTATGTTTTGATGAACGGTGGCACTTTTATTTCCTATGTTTTTAAGTTCAACGGTGACTAACAATTCGTCGTTTAAAATGCTTGGTCGTTTATAATTAATATTAATATTCACCACAACAAAACTCAAATTCTTTTTTTCAAAATAATCGAAAGGGGATAATCGGTTCAGCCATTCCCAACGTGCTTCCTCTAAAAATTCGAGGTAACGGGCATTATTTACGTGCCCGAACATATCGCAATGAAAACCGCGCACTTTAATTGTATGCATAATTATTAATTGGCGTCTTAAAGATGAGAATAAAAAGGCGAAATTCAATTTTTATTAATCGAAAAATTATCATGGTAACAGCGTGAGGGATTGTAGCGCACTAAAGCACTAAAAGTCTTTAGTGCAAGGAAAGCCCACATCCGCCGCGGCGGAGAGGACTTGGAGCGAAAAGCCCGGCCCACAGGGACACGCCAATCTGATCAACTGTAAAAGAACACTTCACATTATTATTGCAGTCATTTCAATTATATTTACAAAAAATAAAAAGTATGTATAATCAACCAATGTTACGCGATGGAGCTTTAAATGGAAAAACCGTAATTGTTACGGGAGGTGGAACGGGATTAGGAAAAAGTATGTCGACTTATTTTTTACAACTTGGGGCAAATGTTGTAATTACCAGCAGAAAATTAGATGTATTGGAAAAAACTGCAACCGAATTAAGTGCATTTACCAAAGGAAACTGTTATGCTGTTGCGTGCGATGTGCGCAATTATGAAGAGGTGGAAAATGTTTTAAAATTATCGATAGAAAAATTCGGTCAGGTTGATGTATTGGTAAATAATGCGGCGGGAAATTTTATTTCGCCAACAGAACGATTATCGAACAGAGCATTTGACACTGTTGTGGATATTGTTTTAAAAGGAAGTTATAACTGCACCTTAGCACTTGGAAAATATTGGATAGAAAATAAAATAAAAGGAAATGTAATGAGCATTGTAACCACTTATGCATGGACAGGCTCAGGATATGTTGTACCAAGCGCTTGTGCTAAAGCCGGCGTATTAGCGCTTACAAGAAGCCTTGCAGTGGAGTGGGGAAAATACGGAATCCGATTAAATGCAATTGCACCCGGACCATTTCCAACGGAAGGTGCATGGAGCAGATTATTGCCTCCCGATTTAAAAGAAGAATTTGACCTTACAAAAAAAATACCTGTCGGCAGATTAGGTGATCATCAGGAACTTGCGAATATTGCCGCTTATTTAATTTCCGATTATGCAGGATTTGTTAATGGAGAAGTAATTACCATTGATGGTGGTGAATGGCTAAAAGGTGCGGGCGAATTTAATATGCTGGAAAAAGTTCCGACACAATTATGGGATATGATGGAAATGATGCGGAAGAAAAAATAAAAGGTCAAATAATATTTACTTCTGGATGGATATCAATATCAAATTTATTTTTTACAGAACGTTTTATTTCCATGGCGAGTGCATAAATTTCCTCTCCTGTTGCATTGCCGTAGTTTACCAAAACCAAGGCCTGGTCTTTATGCGCCCCGGTATTCCCAACGCGTATACCTTTCCAGCCACATTGTTGAATGAGCCAACCGGCGGGAACTTTTATTAAACCACCCGCTGCCGGATAGGATGGTGTATTTGGAAAAGCAGATAATAATTTTTCAAATTTATCGGTATCAATTTCCGGATTTTTAAAAAAACTTCCGGCATTTCCCAAAATTTCAGGATCAGGTAATTTACTTTTTCTGATACTAATAACGGCATCTGATACATCCTTAATTCCGGGATTTATAATTCCATTTAATTGCAGAACATCTTTAATTGCACCATAAGTAATATTTACTTGAGGTGATTTATTTAATTGCAGTGTTACAGCAGTAATAAAATATTTTCCTTTTAATTCATTTTTAAAAATGCTGCTTCTGTATCCGAATTTACATTCGTCAAAATTAAATAGTTTTAATTCGCCCGACAAAATATCCATTGCCTCTAAAGAATAAAATACATCTTTAAGCTCCACGCCATAGGCCCCAATATTTTGCATGGGAGATGCCCCCATGGTTCCGGGAATGAGCGATAAATTTTCAATTCCGCCCCAATTTCTCTCCACGCTAAACTGCACCATATCATGCCAAATTTCACCTCCCGCTGCCCGAACCAATACTGATTGGTCGTTTTCTGATATAACAGATATACCCTTTAGGTTATTGTGGAATACAAACCCCGGGAAATCTTTCGTAAAAAGCATGTTGGTGCCGCCTCCCATTATAAGATAAGTGTTCTTAAATAAACCGGATTTAATGCTATCACGCAGATCCGATTCTGTAAATAATTCACCGAAGTAGGCAGCCTTTATATCAATCCCAAATGAATTGTATGTTTTAAGTGAAAAGTTTTCTTCCAGTTTCAATTTTCCTAGTTTTAACGGCTAAAACTGAACGCTTTAGGTCAAGTTTTAAAGATTTGTTAATTTTACGGTAAAAGT
>JAYSYX010000342.1:0-22577 GCA_043727235.1 Bacteroidota bacterium | reverse complement strand
ACAAAATCAATTTCGCTGACATCTAAAATTAATATGGTGCCGGAATCGCTATTTTCAAATTCCCTCAAATACACATCCTCTATTTTTTTGAGATAGTCCTTTTTTACACTCAACTCAAATTCACGGCCTCGCTTATAGATATTTGTGACAAGTCGATCGAGATTGGAATGCAAATAAATGATCAGATCGCTTTTTATCACTTTGGGATTGAGAATATTGAATATCTTTTGGTATAAACCATATTCTGCATCATCTAAATTGACTCTTGCATACAAAAGGGATTTGGTAAAAAGGTAATCTATTACAACTGTTCCTTCAGCGTTCCCGGTCTCCGTTAGTTCCGCCTTTAATTGTTCGTAACGTTCTGCCATAAAGAACATTTCCATTCCAAGGGCGTAATCCTGTTGTTTCACAAAAAATTTTTGTAAAAATGGATTGTCGGCGAAAGTTTCTAAAATCAATTTTGCATTATATTCTGATGCTAATTTTTTTGCAAAAGATGTTTTGCCCGAACCGATATTTCCTTCAACCGTAATAATTCTGCGACTCATAAATAAATAATGAAACTTAATGCCAAAAATACAGTAAAAAAATTAGTGGAACATAACCGCTTAGTTCGCTCCAGGCAGAATTATCCGGTAAATCTAAATTAATTAGCAGGTAAAAATTTTAAAATTGATATACTACATCAACTGGACTAACTGTCAAAATATCAGTGCAATCCTGATATAATTCGTTGATTGTTTTATTCAAAACAGGATGAACAAAATCGCCCGCAATTTCCCTCAATGGCTCCAAAGTGAATTTTCTTTGAGCTATATGCGTATGCGGAATTGTTAATACAGGAGACTCAATTGCAAATTGATCGAAAAACAAAATATCGATGTCGATAACTCTTGGTGCCCATTTTTCAGTATTATCCCTTCCGAGCAAAAATTCAACCTGTTTGATAAGATGTAAGGTTTCCAAGGGCGAACAAGGTGTTGCTATTTTAACTGCTTGATTATAAAAAAGAGGTTGGTGAGGTTTCCCCCAGGGTTCCGTTTCAAAAACGTGTGACTGCGCATCTACCCGTCCTATGAACATTCGTATAGCTGCAGTGGCCTTCGAGAGATTCTCAGTCCGGTTCCCTAAATTTGTACCTAACAATAAGTAAGCAATATGTTCCGTCATCATTGGCTGTGAGGAGTTGATTACGAATTTAAAACGTTTAAGTTCGAAATATAGTGCTAATTTGATAAAAAAAAATAAAAATACTAAAAAATTATTATGAAAGAGTTCTTCCGTTCCTTCTTTGCGTCACTTTTGGCGTTTTTTGTATTCTGTTTGCTACTATTTTTTATAATAGCAGGAATAATTTCAGGCGTTTCTCAGCAATTCGACACTCCTAAAACCAGCCTGAAACCCAACTCTGTATTACATATTAACACAAATTACGCGATCGTTGAACAGACGCAAACAGGAATGCCCACGGGTTTGGGATTGCTGGGGATCACCGGAGACCAGGGCATGGGGCTCAACGATATACTTATCAACATTAAAAATGCCGAAACTGATGATAATATCAAAGGTATATACCTTGAATTAGGTCTGAATCAGAATGCATACGCCACATTACAGGAGATTCGTGATGCATTGGAGGATTTTAAGAAGAATAGTGGAAAATTTGTTGTTGCTTATGGAGAAGTTATCTCACAATCAAGTTATTACCTGGGTTCCGTGGCCGATAAAATCTATATGAATCCTTCAGGGGCGTTAGATTTTAAAGGCTTAAGCGCAAATCTTTCCTTTTATAAGGGAACTCTGGATAAACTTGGAGTTAAAACTCAAATATTTTACGACGGTAAATTTAAAAGTGCCACAGAACCCTTTCGTGCTGATAAAATGAGTGAAGAAAATCGCTTACAACTGGAAGAATTTTTAGGGGGATTATTCAATGAAAATCTCAATGAAATAAATGTTTCGAGACCTAAGTCCATAGAACTATATAAATCAATAGCTGACAGTCTGCTTGCCTGGCACCCTAAAGAGGCCGTTCGCATTGGCTTGATAGATGAATTAAAATATTTCGATGAAGTGCAGATGGATCTTAAAACCAGATGTGGATTAAGCGAGGATAAGGAATTGGAATTGGTGACAATGAAGGATTATAAAACATCCTTTAAACAAAAAACGAATGGGGATTCTGATGGTACGATCGCAATAGTATATGCCGACGGAACAATTGTGGACGGCAAAGCAGATAATGGATTTTTAGGTTCTCAAAATTTTACAGAAATGATGCAGGAGGTAAGAAACGATAAAAATGTTAAAGCAGTGGTACTGCGGGTAAATTCTCCGGGTGGAAGTGCAGTTGCGAGCGATGTTATGTGGCGTGAAATTGAAATAACTAAGAAAGTAAAACCCATTGTGGTTTCCATGGGCGATTATGCAGCAAGCGGAGGATATATGATCTCCTGTAATGCAAATAAAATATATGCACAACCAAATACTTTAACAGGAAGCATCGGTGTTTTTTTGATCATCCCCGAAATTTCCGGTTTCATGAACGATAAATTAGGAATAACATTTGACACAGCAAGCACATCTCAATATGCTGACTTTCCATCCTTAACCAGACCCTTTTCTGAACGCGAAAGTTTCATTTTGCAATCCGGTGTGGATTCAACTTATCTCAATTTTAAACAAATGGTTGCAACCGGTCGCAATATGACAGTAGAACAAGTGGAAGAGATTGCACAGGGAAGAATTTGGATCGGAACTAAAGCAAAGGAAATAGGCCTTGTTGATGAGATAGGTGGAATTGATGAAGCAATAAAAGGTGCAGTGGAACTCGCAGGATTAAAAGAATACGATGTATCAGAATATCCAAAACAAAAACCGAGTATTTTGGATGGCATCATAACTAATCTAACAGAAGAAACGGAAGCAACACTAAAAGCTGACCAACTCGGAATTTTATATCCACATTATATTACGGTTACCGAATTATTGAACAGGCCGGTGATTCAGGCGAAATTGCCGTATGAGGTTGTGATAAAATAGGGGTTCTGGGTTGTTGAAAATTGTTCTCTTTTGTAGAGAGGCAATGCATTGCGTCTCTACAAAAGAGAACAATTTTCAACGTGGAACCTAAAATCAAGAAATGATATCGAATAAAAAACATTAATCTGATCTCAACCCTGAAAATTTTGCAAGTACTGTAAGCCAGAAGAATAAAGGATATCGAACAAAGAATAATGAACCTGTCTGCCGGCAGCCGCCAGGCAGGCATTAATCGGATCACAACCCGGGAGATTTTCCTCCGTAATGAACTTTCAATGTAAACTAAAAACTTACTCCCCTATGAGGTAGGGGCCCAAAAACATAAATCGGATCGACAACCCAGAACCCCGAACCCAGAACCCCGAACTCAGAACCCCGAACGAAACATGTAGTGATCGACGAAGGAGATCTACTACATGTTAAATCAAACCCCTTGATTTTAGCTCGAGATATTTATTAATAGTATTAATGGAAAGATCCTCAGGAGTGGAAATTATTGTTTGAATCCCGTATTTGGTAAGTTCTTTTTTAATTAGATTTTTTTCTACGGCAAATTTTTGTGCAACGGTGGTTAAATATACATCTTCAAGATTATGTGCATCTTCTTTTGCATAAGTGGTGATCTCTGAATTTTCGAAAAATATTACGACCAGCAAATGCAACTTATTTAATTTACGAAGGATGGTAACTACTCTTTCAATGGCAAATACACTTTCAAAATTGGTGTATAAAAAAATAAGACTGCGCACTCTTATAAAATTGCGGATATGTAGATATAATAATTCGTAGTTCGCCTCATTAAATCTTTCTTTTTCGTTATATAAAGATTCTAAAATTTTTCGCAATTGCACATGGTGTTTATCCGGGCCCAGCGTTGTTCCTATTCTGTCGGAAAAAGAAATAAAACCCACGCGATCCTGTTTTTTAAGTGCGATATTACTGATCGTCAACGTTGAATTTATTGCATAATCCAACAAACTTAAATTGTTGAAAGGCATTTTCATCGTACGGCTTTTATCAACTATACAAAACACCTGTTGTGAGCGCTCGTCTTCATAATGGTTTACCATAAGTTCTCCCACACGTCCGGTTGCCTTCCAGTTTATACTTCTGATATCATCACCCCTTACATATTTTTTTATTTGTTCAAATTCATAACTGTGTCCAATTCTTCTCATTTTTTTAACACCCTGAAAAAAACTGATGCGCGACATCGTTTTTAATTCATAATTCTTCATTTGCAAGATGGAGGGATAAACTTTAGTAGTTACATCTGCATCGAAAATAAATCGTCTGCTTATAATGCCTATTGCTGATTGTGCAAATATGTTTATTTTTCTGAATACATATTCCCCTCTCATAACCGGTCGAACCATATAATCCAATCGTTTTTTTTCACCGGGACCTATTTTCATATCAACAGCAAAATCGCGTTTTTGTAACTGATAGGGTAATTCATCTATGATATGTAAACTCAGCGGAATAGTGGCGCGACTTAAAATTGTTATTTGTACTGCATTTTCATCACTTAGAGAAAATACATGACTTAGTCTTCGCTCTGCTTTTATTCTGGTGCTTTGATTAAAAAGTAATAGGAGATCAACCACAATTATTGCTGCGAGTAATATCATAGCCGCCTGTGCAAAATAAAACATAAAACTCACCGAAAAACTTACGGCAAATAAAATTGCAATTATTCCTAAAGCAATAAATAATCTGTTTGTTACAAATATTTTACTAACACCAAATTTCATCTAGGCACATCAATAGTTTCAATAATGGATTTAATTACGGATTCACTATCATAGCCCTCAAGTTCCTTATCAGGTGTGAGAATTATTCTGTGGTTCAGAACCGGATACGCTACAAAATGAATATCGTCAGGTGTTACAAAATTTCTTCCATTCATGGCAGCTACAGCTTTAGATGCTTTCATAATGTTGAGTGAAGCACGTGGTGATGCTCCAAGAAACAGATCTCCGTGATTTCTTGTTTTGAATACAATGTTGGCTATATAATCCAATAACTCATCTTTGATATGAATTTTTTCTACTATTTCGCGGCAAATTTTTAATTGATCCGTCGACATTACTGCATTCACCATATCTTTCTGCCGGTTCGAAAAATCTTCTTTGAATCTATATAAAATTTGTTTTTCCTCTTCCAATTCAGGATAGGTGATTTTGATTCGGAATAAAAAACGATCCAATTGCGCTTCAGGCAATTTATAGGTGCCTTCCTGTTCGATAGGATTTTGTGTTGCTATAACAAAAAAAGGGAATCCCATGGCATAGGTTTCTCCATCCATTGTCACCTTTAATTCCTCCATTACCTCCAACAAAGCAGCCTGCGTTTTTGCCGGTGAGCGATTTATTTCATCTATCAATACCAGATTGGAAAAAATAGGTCCTTTTCTAAAATTAAATTCCGATGTTTTCTGATTAAAAACACTGGTTCCCAAAACATCGGTAGGCATCAGATCTGGGGTAAACTGTATGCGTGAAAAATCAGTAGCAATAGTTTTTGCTAATAATTTAGCAGTGAGTGTTTTGGCAATACCCGGCACACCTTCTATTAAAATATGGCCGCCACAAAATATACCTGCAATAAGCAGGTCTATTAATTTCGATTGCCCGATTATTACCTTGTGTAATTCGTTTCGAATTGCATTTACTGATAAGGTAATTTGTTGCAATTCTGGCGAAATTTCCGGATTGAATACATTTTCTTCCATGTGATTTTATTTACAATTTTTATAAAAATATTCTAAAAGTTTGTGAAGTTCAATCAGATCGTTGTCTGTAACATCGTCTGTATTATCTATATATTTTGCATGTTTAAGAATAGATTGTATACTGCTTGTGCTTATCTCTGATTTCATTACCAGTTTTTGTATAAATATTTCATCCTGCGTATGTGTTGCCAATTGATATTTTTCATTTATGAAATGAAGGAACAATTTAATTTTTTGTTGTGCAAGCTGTTTGTGGTTTTTGCGGATGTAATACATTCGTCCAATTGTTTGAACAAATTCCAGCGATTTATTTTCATTAGGCTCTAAAACCGGAATGGATTGTTGCATTCTTTTTGTTCTGAATAAAATAAACAATAACAATGCAATTAACATTGTATACCATGCCCAGCGCAACGAAGTTTGGGATAGAATAAATTTTAATGGGCCTTCCTGTTGGGTTTCATTATTTTCGATCTCACTGTTGTAGGTTGTTTTAGAATATTCATCCCAAATAATATCACCCGGTTTTAAATAGGATAAAACTTTAGAGGTATATTCAATATTGTTTTCCTCTATTTGAAAATAATTGCTGAATACGATAGGATTACAATGTATGTAAAAGTTTCCGCTTCCATAAGGCACCTTGATCAGGTCGCAGAAATTGAGCGAATAAATACTGCCTAGTGCCTGATAGTTGACAATGGATTTTTGAAAGGCAGGTAAAAAATAATTCCAATCGTAAGGTACTATTTCTTCAGCTACCTCTAATTGAAAGGTATAGGAGGAGTCTCGTTTAAAATCCGGGTCAAAAAAGTTTAATCCGATTTTCGAAGTGGAAAATGTAGAAAAGGCATATGGATCCTCTGCGTAATTTTCTTCCAGATAAAATGCAGAATCACCGAAGTTGTCGATATAGTAAACAGTATCCTGTGTTGTGTAACCGCCGTTGTTTTGCAATAAAATTTCAGAAGATAAATTCTCAGGAAGTTGATTAAGGGCTAAAAAGGCATCATTGCCATTGCTCACAAATGTCTTCAACAGATCAAACACGGAATCGGTATAAAAAGGATATTGTCCGATGAATATATAATTTTTGTGAACATTTGTGTCAGCAGTTAATTTTTCTGAAAGATCGTTATTTACCTTTTCAAATTGTTTCCCCGGAAAATAATTTTCAAGTAAATCGCTCAATACTGATGTGCCGAAAGGTTGATCGCTTGATTCAATATAAGTTTCACTCCAGATGAAGGTAGGTTTTTTAGTGCGTATAACTGCTAAATAAACTACAAGTAGTATTAATACTATCCCTCCAATAACAATCAATATGACAGTTCCTTTTTTCAATTGCCGTTCTTGAGTTCTTTTATCAGATCAATATAGGATGGGCGTATCATATTAAATTGTGACTCTCCCAGCGATTTTTCTCCATACCAGATAAATTCATACATTATCGTATTGTTGCTAAGTCTTGGATAGGATGGATGTTTGTTTACCTCTGCCAGATAATCCATATTGGTCTTATTTTTTTTCCATTCAATAAAATTTTTATCATGTAAAATTTTTAACAACATTAAATAGTAAATGCGTACTGCAAGTCTGAAATCTTTATTTTCCAATGCCTCACGCAAAAAACGTTCGAGGTCTGTTTCCATAGGTCGTTCATCCAATTCATGTAAAGTGGTTTTTTGAACTACATCTACTTTTTTATTGGAGAATAGGCCTTTCCCAAATAGTTTTAATAAAATGAAAACTAATAAGGCTGCAATTAAAATAAATCCTATAACTTGTGCCAATTGTTGGGGTATGGGAAGATCAAATGACCAATTTCTCGCAATTTCCTCTTTGGCAATTTCCTCTTCCTGTTTTTTTTCATTATACGACAATCCATCCGTCGCTTTTTCCCATTCGGATCTGTCGATGGGATGATATACAGGCGCATTTTGACCTTGAAGCATTGCAAAGGAAATACAAATTAATAAAAACAAAAATTTTCTCCTCATGCTACTCCGGATTTATTTGCTTTAATTGCAAGTTTCTGAATGCGTGTTCTCAGCTCACCAGCCGTATCTATTTCATAGAAACTGTAATAAAGTATACCCATGTTTATCGCTACCATACATATCTGTAGAAATACGGTTGCTATAAGTATGAATGTTACACTTACATCCTGCACAGCTTCATAAATGGCAGCGTCAAAAGGAATATTCCACTTTATCAGTTCAATATTAAAATAGCAGATCAGGGAATGTGCCATCAATGATAACATGATACTTAAAAGAAGCAGAGGTAAATACAACAATTCAATGGTAAGGAAATGGCGGAAAAAATAACTGGAAGAACTAAAAAGATTTATCGAAATTCGATTTTTATTCACCATGTCGGCAAATATAAAAAATAACACAGGTAAGATTAAAAAGAAACAAAAAATAAAAAATCCTGAATCTGATAAAAGCATAAAGTGCATTATTGCGGATAAGATCAAAATGAACCATGCTCTTTTTAATAAAAATTGTAAAAATCCCCGAATACTGAAACTGAGGTTTTTAGTTTTTACTAATTGAACAATATAAAAACAGACAGTGCTGAGTATGGTAAGCGACAAAATGTTAATGCCCATGAGATAATAATTGCCCTGATGATCCAAAAGGTCGCGCACATCTCTCACCGCTTCAAAAATTCCGCTAAATTGGTCGAAGTGAATTTCGTGATATACCTGTGTGAAATTTGCAACTTTCCAAAAGTAAATAGTTGTATATAATGCTGCAGTAGAAAAAATTGTGATCAGAACCGGTTTTATAAACTGTCGCAATATCATAAATCCATCTGCAAATACCTCCCCGTTATTTTTTATCTTATTCAGGTTAAAATCAGGAGTTTTATCGGTGGGAATTTCGTCTGATTTTCGGTTTGTATTAAACCCTCTTTTAGCTTTTCTTGCTGGATAGATCACAAAATAAAATATCATAAATGCAAACTCCACAATAATTAACAGTGCTCTTATATAATCAGGGGTGTCTGTATGTCGAGTTAAAAAACTTTCATTAATTCCGGCAAGTACAATTATTGGTGCAATTCCTAAAAATATCTGAACGGCTCGCATCCCGTTTATGCGAAAGGATTGCATACGTGTAAAGGTGCCCGGAAAAAGTAATCCGCGCCCTAAGGTTATTCCCGCAGTTCCGGCAATTACAATGGCTGAAATTTCCAATGCCCCGTGTACCCAAATTGTAAGAAAGGAATCCCAAAAAAGCCCGCGTTCAATAAAAAAATACTGAAAGGCTCCAACCATTATCCCATTATATATAATAAAATATGCTGTGCCCAATCCAAAAAATATCCCGAATATCAATGTTAAAAAAGATACCCTTAAATTATTAAAAGTGATCGCAAAAAACATATCAAATTCATTCATCTCCTTATATACTTTCATCGGGTCGCCACTTTTGATATTTTCCTCAGTCATATTTATATAAGAATCTCCCAAAATAAATCTTGAAAATTCGGAATCATGCATGCTGCTGAAAACGCCGATAAAAAAGGAGAGCATGAACAAACAAAAAGTAAATAACAATTGCCAACGGGCTGCATGCATTCTTTGTGGTAATTCATCCTTCCAAAAAATTACCAATTTTCTTCTTCGGCGTACTTTGTTTTTATATATGGAGTGAAATACCTTTTGTGCCAGATTATTCAGATAAATTTTTACAGATCGGTTTGGGTAATATGTTCTGGAGTAGGAGAGGTCGTCAGTAATTTGTATAAAGAGGTTACTTACCTTTTCAGGATCCTTCTCTGATTCAAATTTTTTTTCAAATTCGTCCCATTTCTGCTTATTCTGATCTATAAAACTGGTTTCTCTCATGTGTTTTCCAATATCGCGGTAAATATATGCGTTTCTCCTAATGTTTCCATAAATGATATTTTCCGGTTAGCGGAATCTCATTTTGGAATTTTATTTAGTAAGTTGATATTTCCTGAATTTGAAATTACTTCAAATCTTATTGTCCACTGCTTCGTTAAACTGAACAATTAACATAAAAATTTTATTTTTGAGGAATAATTATAAGCCGGCAAAAACGAAATGCGCACCATAGATATACTTACCACTCAAAACGTGACCATCAATTATGAATTGGCAGAGGTGCGCGACAGGTTGTTTGCATTTATTATCGATCTTTTGATACTAACTGTAGGGCTGGTAATACTAACAAGGGTGATATTTGCTACCGGTTTAGTGGCAAATGAAGATTATGTGGTTTATTTTGTTGTGTTTCCTATACTCTTTTTTTATCATTTTGCCTTTGAAATTTTAATGGATGGGCAAAGTCCCGGAAAAAAAATGCTTGGAATAAAGGTTGTAAAACTCACCGGAACAGAACCTTCACTTAACGATTACCTTATGCGCTGGGCCATGCGTCCACTCGACATTTTTTTCTCTCTGGGGTCAATTGGAATTATGCTTATAAGCTCCTCCGAAAAGGGGCAACGTTTAGGGGATATTGTGGCAAATACTGCAGTTATTAAAACAATTCCCACACAACGAATAGTGTTGTCAGATATTCTGAATATCAGATCTATCGAGAATTATGTTCCCGTTTATCCAAATGTCAGGGAATTTACTGAACCCGAAATGTTGCTTCTTAAAGAGGTAATGGATAAGAGTTTAAAATACAGCAACGATGCACATGACGATGCTCTGAACGAAGCTGCGGATATTGCGAGAATCCGCCTTAATATGGAAAGACCTCCCGCCGACAAAGTAGGATTCATCAAAACGCTTATTAAAGATTTTGTAGCTCTTAGCAGGTAAACTTCCCTTAATTTAATGTAATTTTATTGTGATATATTAACCCAAAAGCAGGTCAGACTTCTTTTTGGCAAATAAAACAGCTACCTTTGCACCCATTTTATGCAACAGATAAGAAATATAGCAATTATTGCCCACGTTGACCACGGTAAAACAACACTTGTAGACAAGATCTTACATCATTGCCAACTGTTTTCTAAGGAACACAGTGAGCTTATTCTAGACAATAATGACCTTGAACGCGAACGTGGTATCACTATTACCTCGAAAAACGTATCTGTAATTTATAAGGATTATAAGATCAATATTATTGATACTCCTGGTCACGCGGATTTTGGTGGAGAGGTAGAGAGAGTATTAAATATGGCTGACGGAGCTCTTGTATTGGTAGATGCCTTTGAAGGCCCAATGCCGCAAACCCGTTATGTATTGAGTAAAGCCATTGCACTCGGACTTAAACCTTGTGTGGTTATAAATAAGGTAGATAAGGACAATTGCAAACCCGATGAAGTACATGAGGCAATGTTCGACCTGATGTTCAATCTCGGAGCTACAGAAGAGCAACTTGACTTCCCAACGGTATATGGTTCAGCTAAATTTGGGTGGATGAGCGATGATTTCAAGAAACCTACAACCGATGTTGCAGCCTTATTGGATATGGTGATAAACTTTGTTCCTACACCAAAAATTGTCGAGGGAACAACGCAATTACAGGTTACAAGTATAGATTACTCCAGTTATATAGGAAGAATTGCTGTGGGTAGAGTTGCCAGAGGAAATGTTAAAGCAGGTCAGAACATCACTTTGATGAAACGCGATGGCAAATTGGTGAAAAGCAAGATTAAGGACCTCTTTGTATTTTCAGGACTAGGGAAGATAAAAGCAGAAGTTGTAACCTGCGGAGATATTTGTGCTGTAACCGGTATTGAAGGCTTCGAAATTGGTGATACTATTGCCGATTTTGAATTTCCGGAAGCCTTACCGGGAATATCCATCGATGAGCCAACAATGAGCATGTTGTTCAGAAGTAACGACTCACCATTCTTTGGAAAAGAAGGAAAATTTGTAACAAGCCGCCATTTACGCGACAGATTATATAAAGAAATTGAAAAAAATCTTGCTCTTCGAATAGAAGAAACCAATAGTGCCGATTCCTTTATGGTTTTCGGTCGTGGAATTCTCCACCTTGGTATTCTGGTGGAAACCATGCGCAGAGAGGGTTACGAGCTACAACTCGGCCAACCAAAGGTTATCATTAAGATGATAGACGGAGTTAAATGCGAGCCTGTGGAGATTCTTGCAATTGAAACCACCAGCGATAGCGCAGGTAAGGTAATTGAAGCCGTTAGTCAGAGAAAAGGGGAGATGATGATGATGACAGCTAAAGGCGACAGAACACATCTTGAGTTTAATATGCCGTCAAGAGGTATTATAGGGCTGAGAACCAACATTTTAAACATTACACAAGGCGAGGCGATCATGAGTCATCGTTTCAAAGCATATGAACCTTGGAAAGGTGATATTCCTTCCCGTTTGCATGGTGTTTTGATCGTTCATGAATCGGGAACTTCCATCACATTTGCCCTTAACAAACTCCAGGACCGTGGATTTTTCTTCATTGGATCACAGGAAGATGTTTATCAGGGACAAGTAATTGGTGAACACAGCAGAGATAACGATCTGGTTGTTAACATCACCAAAACCAAAAAACTCACAAACATGCGTGCCAGCGGTAGCGATGAGAAGGTAACACTGCCTCCTCCGCACAGAATGTCGCTGGAAGAAGCCATGGAATATATTGATGATGATGAATTGGTAGAAGTAACACCTTTAAACATTCGTCTTCGCAAAATACATCTCCAGGAACATGAGCGCAAAAAGTCCAGTATGATGGCTGAGGTGGATTGATCATTTGAACCAATACATGGTTTAAAGGGTTTCTACATAATATTTGTGCAATTGCTGTACGTATGTGAATAAAATGCGATGATTATCATCATTGAGCGCTTTTTAAAATACTGTGTAACCTGTACCTTTGCACCGACATTTATAAAAATGAAAGGAAAAATCAAATTTGTAGAAAGGCCGCGCACCGAATTTTTCGCTACACTTCGCAGCCGTGTTAATAATTATTTCGAGGAAAACAATATCCCAAAAACAGGTGATTATCGCATGGTGATCAAGACTGTGGTGATGTTGTCACTTTATATCGTTCCGTTCATCATTATACTTGCAGGAATACTACCGGTTTGGGCAACCTTTATCATGTGGATCATTATGGGTATTGGCGCATCAGGAACCGGAATGAGCGTAATGCACGATGCAAACCACGGAGCATATTCAAAATATACATTTGTAAATAATATGTTGAGCCGCACCATGTATCTTGTTGGGGGAAGTAAATTCACCTGGCGCGTTCAACACAATATCCTTCATCATACTTACACCAATATTTATGGAATGGATGAGGATATTCACGACAAACCAATTCTGCGTTTATCTCCACATGGAAAATTGAGGTTTATTCATAAATATCAGCATTTATATGCATTTATAATTTATTGTCTTGCAACCTTAGGCTGGACATTAAATAAAGATTTCAATCAATTGATTCGCTACAATAAGAATGGTCTTACAAAGGGCAGCGGAGGAAAACCCAGAGGCGAAATGATAAAACTGATCGTTAGTAAACTGTTTTATTTTGCTGTGATCCTACTTCTTCCCGCATTAATTTCCGGTTATGGTTTCGGAAATATAATATTGGGATTTTTGGTGATGCAATTTGCTTCAGGATTAATTGTTACTACCATCTTCCAGCTTGCGCACGTTATTGAAGAAACAGATCATCCTGTTCCAACTGAAAATGGAGAAATTGAAAATGCCTGGGCAATACACCAATTGGAAACAACAGCAAATTTTGCCAAAAAGAACAGAGTGTTGAGTTGGTTTGTGGGGGGATTAAATTATCAGGTGGAACATCATTTATTTTATAATATTTGTCATATCCACTATAAAAATATTGCACCAATTGTAAAAAAGACTGCTCTCGAATTTGGAATTCCCTATTATGAAAAAACTACATTTTGGGATGCGCTGGGCTCACATGTAAGAGTATTAAAACAAATTGGGAATAATACGGCAATGGCTAAATAACTTTTATTAAATAACGCCAAAGTTTTTCGGTAATAATTCCAAATAACATCCAAAGTGGAAAATAATCCAATCGGATATATCCATTCAAATGAAAACCTTCGGTGTATAACCAAGGACAATTACCTGTAAGTATATCCAACATAAATCCGGCAAAATATTCTATTCCTAAACAGAATATCGCATATATAATTGCTCGAAAAAAAATATTAATATTCTTTATTTTATTATATACCAACGGGAAAATGAAAGGGATAGCGCCGTAAATAAAAAACATCCATATATAGGAAGTTCCAGTCAGATCCCATTTTATATTTTCGCCATTAACAAGGGGAATGATCAGATTGTATTTTAAACCTGTAAAAAGTATTTCAGCACTTACGCCAAAGCAGGCAAAAATAATTGTGCTGATCAATGAGCGGGAAAAAACATTCTTTTCAGTATCAGCATTAATTTCTTTCACACACCAAATTGGCGTAAATGATGATCCAAATGTTTAATGGTGAGTGTATCCCACTCATCAGGTGATAATTTTCCGTAAAACGGATGTTTATCCTTAGTTACACCAGTTGGACCTACCGTAGAAAGTTTTTGAATAAGTTCAATGGCCTTTGCTTTTTCATCATTAAAGTTGCGGTCGTTTTCGATAACAAAACTTGCATCAGTGGGCAAACCTTGTTTAAATGGTTTTTCATTAACAAGTCCCTTTTTTGCAATCCCACCAAATAAAATACCGATAATTGTACGTTTAGGTTTGTATTCGCCTAAGGCTACCCGAATAGGCTGTTGAATATGTGCGAGCATTTGCGCCACGGTCATAGTGCCCCAAATATGTTGAGAAATTGGATTTAATTTATTTATTCTTTCAATAAAATTTTGCGCATCCTGTTGATCGTAAATACTTGCCATACTCTGATTTTAATACCATCCAACAGAAATTTTAAATTTATTGTTCCGTCAATTCTATAAGATCAAATAACACATATTTGGTTGAAGCAGGCGTTTCAGTTGAACCACCGCTCAAACGAATAACAAGTTGATCACCCGCATTAAAAGTAGTATTAATATCAAGCGTTTTTAAAATCCAAGCATTTTCATCCGATGATTCTGATGCTAAAACAGTAACCCCTCCACCGGTATCAACCTTTCTTAATGAAACTGTTCCGGGCCAGTTGTCAAATGAGTTTATGCAGGCAGTTAGTTTATATTTTTTAGACCCTTCAAGGCCGTTCATGATAAAATCGGCATATCCTTCCTCAGGAACCAGATCCGGATCAATTCTCAAAGACCATACGCCTCCATTTACGGGAGTGCTGGGGTCAGAAGAAGTGTTATTCGTTATCCAACCATCGGTGGTGAAGGTGCCTTCCATTTCAAAAGAACCATGACTAACCAAAACTATCGGATCAGGCTCTTCTTCCACTTTCTCACAGGAAAAAAATAGTGTGGTCAACATTAGGAGGGCTGAGATCGTTTTTATCATAGTATTCAAAATTTATGCAGATAAAGGTACAGGAAAGAAATGAAAGTTAAAAAAAAAGGTTTCGGGGATATGTTTATTTCGATTCGAAATGAAAAATTGGATGTCACTTATTTCTCAAAATAACCCACAGTACCGCCAACCCAGGTTTTGTTTTTGTTAAAATCAACTCCTATCATCACTCCTTTACTAAGGCGCGCCAGATTAATCACCAGTGTGGGTCGGGGCTGGTTTTGTTCCCAAATATACATTAGCCGCAGTTCGCATTTTGCAGGATCGTCCAAGGTTTCTATTACGGGTTTATATGTAGCTTTTCGCTGTAAAATGTAATTTTCTGCATTAAGCATGGCCTTGTCCATCTCCTCCTCTGTAATATTGAAAATAACTCCATGTCCGGCAAAGGAGAACAAAGGTTTTAATACATAATTTTCAAGGTCGGTAGGAATTGTTTTTAAAGCATTTAAAAAATGTGTCTCGGGCACATATTTACTTTTAATAAAGGGCAAAGTATACTTGCTGATCCTAAAAAACCAATTCGGATGACAAACCCATTCCACATCGGCACTCTCTGTTAATTTCCAAGCACATTTAAGATCAGATCTTGCTTCCAGTTCATCAAATATCAGCCGGTTATAAATTCTTTTTATCTGAATTTTTTCTCCGTTCAAATTATAATATAATTTATTTCCCTCCTTAATAATATCTGAAATACATACGGGTTCAATTCCCAATAATTTTCTGGTGAGAAAAAAATCTATCCATGTTTTTTGATTAGTTGGGGCTATTTCGAGTACGATTACATTTTTCGGATCATGGTCTCCGATAATGTTAGTCTTTAATAGTTTTGTATAAGATATCTCATCAAGACCGTTAAACAAATGCGAAACATTTTCAGGTACATCAAAATGTTTTCGATAATTAATTCCAAGAGCATGCTGCCATGCATAGAGTGATGCAAATCCCTGCATTTCAATCAATTGTGGCAATAATTCGCCGTTTTCGTTTTCACAGATACCAAAATCAAGTGCAATAAATACCGGTTTACCCTCATCGCCCGGAACAAATACATTTTCAGGAATTGCTTTTTGCGTTTGTTTTACAAAATCGGGATGACAAATTAAATTGATGATCTCATTTCCAGCGGTAATGAGTTTATCTTTGAAATCAGAAGAAATAAATACAGGAGTTTCACAAATTTTAAATTCAATGGTATGTTGTGGATCACCATTGGATTCTGCAATAAAATTGTTATATTTTTCCTCACTGAAACCGGAATTGTATTTTAACCTTGCGCTTTTGATCATTTTTCTTATTTAAAGGAACAAAGTAAATTAAAATTATCAGCAAAGGTCAATTTATAATATTTAAGTCTCAATTCATATTAAGTGCATTTATCGCAGACCTCAAAAAGGAGGGGATTATTTCTTTATGCGTAAGAGGAATTTTAAGAGGATCGCTGAGTGATCGGATCATATCCTCCAGCTTCCAATCGCCATGACTGCTGATAATTTTATTCCGTCGTTCCGGATTTGCAAAATGTCGCAACATTCCTTCTGCATCTGCTTCGGGATGAAATTGGGTCATATATATCTCATTGCTTAACTTAAGCGCCATTACTGCCCTTTCATATACCACATGTTCCCTCTTTTTTTCAATGGCAAGAATACTTGCGCCCAAAGATTTCATTTTTTCATAATTGGGTTCTATCATCTGCCAATCACGGCTATCAACAACAAAATAAGGATCGGGTAAACTGTGGAAAAAATGATCCTGTCGGGCAATTTCAGTCCTGTGAACCGGGAATACACCAAAGGCATTAGAATTTCTCAGACAAACATTACCCAATTCAAAATGCCTTCCCAAAAGCTGAAATGAATGGCAAATTGCGAATAAATACTTCTTGTTTTTAGTATTGTTCTGATTATGCGACCATATACTATCGACCAGATCGAAATACTTTTTTTCCCATTCCTTACCTTCACCGTCAAAAGGACTCCCGGGACCTCCTGAAGAAATATAGATATCAAATTTTTTGTCGGGAATCTCGTTTTTGTAGCGCACATCAAATACTTTCCAGTCAATAAAGTCGCTTAGCTCCTGTGCAATAGCCTTAATGCAACGCATACCCTCATTAGGAGCGTTTTCATACATATCCAGAATTGCCAAATTGATCTTCCTTTGTTTAGGCATGCGATTCTGCAAAGTTAATTATTTATAAAACGACCATTAACGGGGTTATCAACGTAAATTAATAAAATATGCCTTGAATGTTGATATTTGATGGCGAAATTTTAGATTTTTTTATATATCTTTGTTAACCTAAGAGTCCATTAAGTTAGTTGAAATTAGTCGAACGAATCTATTATGAACAACACACATACTGTCTTAGCTTCAATAGCTAGTCTATTGATGCTGTTGGTTATTGCCCCTCAGATAGGGACCTCTCAAACACCTATTCCTGAACCTGCAAAACCAAACATTGTTTTTATTATGGTTGACGATGGCCGTTATGACGAGTATCGTCCAACAGGCGCACCATCATGGGCTGAAATGCCCGCTATTGAAAGAATAGTGAATGAAGGGGTGAATTTCACAAAGGTATATGCGCCAACTCCTATGTGTGCTCCTAGTCGCGCATCCATTTATACCGGCCTTTATGCGCACCAGCATAAGGTTGAGAATAATAATTACGACTTTTCAGATTCATTGGTTACGATAACCCAATTATTGCAGGAGCAGGGTTACTATATGGGTTTTTTCGGGAAATATGGACAAGGATTCGGGCAACCTACCGAATTTGACTTTTTTGTGAACATGACAGAGGATGAATATATCAATACCTATTATATGGTAAATGGAGTAAACACCTTTCATTCGCAACATTCCACAACAGTTTTGGGCAATTATGTACAGGATTTTCTGGATTCAGCGCAAGTACATAACGACAAACCTTTTGCTTTGTTCTTTTTCCCATTTGCACCACATCCGCCAAATACAGTGCAAACTGCCTATAAACATATTTACAATGAATTTGAGGTAAACCTACCACCCTCATGGGAGGCTTATACATCCTTGTACCCTAATTATTATTATGAAGCAACCAGTAACTGGATTAAAGATTCTGCTGCAACCGTAGAATTTATCAAAGACAGATTAGCATGCTTAAAAGGGGTTGACGATGTGGTTGGTGATATTTTTGCTCATTTAGACGAACAAGCACTTACTGATAGCACTTTTATCTTATACACGAGTGATAATGGTTACATCAGCGGTGAACACCGCATGCGAGCCAAGGTATATGCATTGGAGGAATCATTTCATGTTCCGATGTTCGTTAAATATCCACCTTGGTTTGATGATTCCATTGTAATTGAAGATGAAATAATCGAATTGATAGACATCCCCACTACCTTTTTGGATCTGATCAACGTGCCAAATGCTTACGGTTTTGAAGGTCATTCGCTGAAGCTTCTTGCCGAACCCGATACAATGAGAAAATACGCCCGGTATGAATATGGAGGCGATGACGATCCGGGCGATACCGGATTTGATGTGCCGGATCTAAGGGGTTTACGCAGTTTTGATCACCTTTACGTGAGAGCTGAATGCGATTGCTATATGGAGGAATTTTACGATTTTAGTGTGGATCCGTATCAACAAACAAATCAAATATTAAACCCTGATTACCAGCAAACTATTCAGCATTACAGAATGCTGCTGGATAGTTCGTTACTTGCCGTTGAAGATACTGCTCTACTGGATATCAGAACCTGTGGATTGGTAGGAGTGTATGAAATTGAAGATAGTATTGATCAGGATTGCAATGGATTGATAGATGATAACCTTGAGTTAAAGAATTGGTATCAGGATCTGGATGCAGACCTTTTCGGAAATATAGATAGTTTGATCATCAGTGTTTACCCTGTATCGGGTTATGTTCTCGATTCAACCGATTGTAATGATGCAAATCCATTAATTAACCCTTCTGAAATCGATTATTGCGATGGAATAGATAATAATTGCGATGCTATTTATGATGATTTTGTTGTAATACCAATTGTTTCTCCCTCTAATCCTGTATTCTTTTGTGCCGGTGGGTCGCAAAACTTAACTTCAACTCCAGAGTTGGAAGGTTTCTCCCCGCATTGGTATTTGAATGGAATTGCTATTGCAGGAGCAACAAACTATACCTATAATGCGAATAACAGCGGCAATTATTCCGTCAAATTCACTGCACCGGGAGGCTGTATCACAGAATCAGCACCCACTGTTATTACTGAATTTGTTGTAATTAAACCGAAAGTCAAAAACAGCTCCCTATCAAACGATCTCACGATAAATAATCCAGTGAGGCTTTCTGTAAAAAAAGTGATCGGACATTATTATCAATGGTATTATAATGATTTCATTATTTGGGGAGCAACGAGTAATAAATTTAATGCCGGATTACCTGGTAATCATAAATGTGAAGTAATTGATCTTAATGGTTGCTCTTCAACATCTAAAAATTTTCTGGTAATTCAAACTTTGAAAGAAGGTTCGGGGGAAATTCCTTATTTTAATGACGCAGAAATTAAATTATTCCCTAACCCGACATCAGGAAATTTTACGCTGCAATTTGCTAGTACTTCAATATATTCCGGAGAAGCTCAGATCCGCATTTTGAATATACTCGGAGCAGAAATTTATTCACAAACTTCCAATGTGATATCCGGTGCCGTGTATCAGGAGTTAATATTAAATAATTCTATTGGTGCAGGTATCTATATTGTAGAGTTGCAGGTGGGAGATCAGAAATGGAAGCAACAACTTGTTGTGCAGTAATTAGAAATTAATTCAAAATATAAAACCGCATTTTATTTTAAAAATGCGGTTTTTTTATGAATAATAATAACATTCCCTTCATTTTATTCAGCATTTCATTCTTTAAAATAGCAGAACAATCAAAACACAGAACTACATGATGCAGACTCTATCGGCAGTAAGAACACCCGACTTGATTTGGATTTAAATCAGAAATAATCTTTCGGGAAAAAGTAAACAATTATATTTAATATTTACTTTAATGCGTAATCTTCTAGTCCCTTTACCAAACCTTCCTTCCTTATTTATTCCTTAGTACCTTTCCTTCTCCCTTCGAATCTTCTCCCCTCGATTCTTGTTAAGTCTTTTGTTTTTGTTTTTTTGCAGCAGGAAATAAAACATTATTTAAAATCAATCTATACCCGGCTGAATTCGGATGTAGTTCCAATTCCGTTGGAGGATCTCCCACATAGTGTTTATAATCTTCAGGATCGTGACCTCCATAAAATGACCAGGTGCCGTATCCGAATTCACCGTGAATATATCTCGCTTCATTGGCGGATTTATTTTCACCCATAATTAATACTGCGCTTTTAATGAGTTCTTTTTTAAATCCGGTTGTTTGTCCGTAAAACCCTGCGATGGTTCTCTCGTGACATTGCGTCAACATTGTTGGAACCGGATCCCATTTTGCAGAAAAATCAAACAAGGTGAAAAAGTCTAATTCCTTTGGGACATTTCGTGATTGAGAAACATCAATATTGGAAATTGCATATTCATATGGATTTCTGCTTATCGTATAGTCTTTGAACGCAAATGTTTTTGAAAAATCTAATTTATTTTGCGCATTTGGATCAGAAGGATCACCATCAAACATACTTTCACAAATATCAATTCCCTCGGCACTTAAGGCAATATCATAACTATCTGCTGCGCTGCACATGGCAAATAAAAATCCTCCTCCACTTACAAAATCTCTAATTTTATGTGTCACAGCCAATTTTAATTGAGAAACTTTAGTAAATCCGAATTCCGTAGCTATTGTTTCATTTTCCATTACCTGTTGCTGGTACCATGCCTGCGTATGATAGGCACTCCAGAATTTTCCGTACTGACCTGTAAAATCTTCGTGATGTAAATGAAGCCAATCGTATTTCGGTAATTCGGTATTCATCACTTCCTCGTCGTAAACCAGTGTATAAGGTATTTCTGAATATGTCAGAACCAAGGTAACTGCATCATCCCAAGGCTGTTTTGATTTTGGGGAATATACGGCAACTTTCGGCGCCTTTTCCAGTTTCATTACATCCATGTTCGCCTCAGGATTACCAATTTCAGCAACTATTTTATTATAAGAGGCATCAGGAATAATTTCATAACTTACATTTCTAATCAAACATTCCTTTTCCAAAAGATCAGAATAGGGAAAACAAAAACTACCTCCCCGGTAATTCAACATCCAGTCGAGTTTGGAACCATTTTCCAGAAACCAATATGCAATTCCATAACATTTTAAATGATCCTTTTGTGCATCATCCATAGGCAACAGGAGATAAGATGCCCTCGCCGGAATCAGAGTTAAGGATAACAAGGTGACAATTAAGAGTTTTTTCATCATGATATTGTTACAAATCTAACGCAAAAATTGCTCCGTGATTTTATTCCGGGGGTTAATTTTTGTGAAAACTTTGAACAACTTCCGCATTTTGGTTTTTAAACATATATAAAATATGAATTTAAACATTGCTGCTTTACATTTGCAATTGCGATAAAAACATATGCATGAGTTGGTTTAACACGTTTCTTACTTCTTCCATTGGCCGTAAATTAGTGATGGCAATTACCGGATTGTTCCTTATCACTTTCCTTATAGTTCACTGTTCTATAAACGCAATGATCTTTTTTAACGATGGGGGAAAAACCTTCAACCTTGCAGCCCATTTTATGGGCACTAACGTGATAATTCGGTTTATGGAGATCGTATTGTTTGCAGGCATAATTTTACATATCATACAAGCATATCTTCTCTACTTTCAAAATAAAAAAGCACGGCCGATTGGTTATGCTGTGAACAAACCACAGCATAACAGCAAATGGTATAGCAGAAGCATGACACTTCTGGGCACCTTACTTTTGATGTTCCTCATCATACATATCAATCACTTTTGGAAGGAATCGAGAATGGGTGGGATAGGAAGTATTGAAGCATTGCCGGAAGTAGTGATAGGAGATAAGCCGGTTCTGAATTTATACAGCGAAATGGTGGTCACATTTGATAGTCCCCTTATAGTTCTAATTTACATTTTAGGAGTAATTTCCCTTTGCTGGCATTTGATCCACGGCTTTCAATCAGCCTTTCAAACATTAGGAATTAATCATAAAAAATATACACCATTTATTAAAAGTATAGGCATAGGATTTTCAGTGCTGATCAGTTTGGTTTTTATTATGATGCCGCTGGCGATGCATTTTGGATGGGTGGAGTAGGGCGTGGACGACCTTTAAAATTGTTTTAATTGTAGAGACGCAATGCATTGCGTCTCTACAATTAAAACAAT
>JAYSYX010000341.1:0-3102 GCA_043727235.1 Bacteroidota bacterium | reverse complement strand
TTTAGTGCTTGCGGTGATGATTTTTTAAATATTGCACCTCAGGGATCATTAACTGAAGCACTTTTCCCGCAAACAGAAGCTGATGCGCTTCTTGCAGTAAATGCAGTATATGGAACGCTGCATAACTGGAGTTATTGGTATGGCGGATTTCCTATTACAGATATTCTTTCCGATGATGCGCGTAAAGGCAGCAATCCCGGTGATGCTGCGCGTTTGGAGCTTTTTGATAATTTTACTTTCACCTCTACTTCAGCAGACATTTTTCCTTATTACGGGGCATTATATGAATCGGTTAAAAGTGCAAATGTGGTGATCGAAAAAGTGCCTGCAATCGATATGGACGAAGAATTAAAAAGCAGATATATTGCCGAAGCGAAATTTCTTCGCGCATTGTTTTATTTTAATCTTGTGCGTTCATTCGGGGATGTTCCGAAAGTTGTAACCACTACGCCGGAATTTAATTTACCGCGTTCACCAAAAACGGAAATATACAATGAGATAATTATTCCTGATCTTTTGGAAGCCATCAGTAATCTTCCTGAAAAAACAGAATTCAGTGCATCCGATCTTGGAAGAGCTTCTAAAGGAGCTGCAAAATTATTGTTGGCAAAAATTTATTTATATAGAGCAGATTATGCAAATGCATTAATTTATACTACAGAAATAATTAATTCCGGTTTATATGCATTGGAAAGTGATTTTAGTATGGCATTTTCGGTTGCTGGACAATATGGAATGGAATCTATTTTTGAAGTTGGTTCGCGTCCCTTCGAAAGCAGTGAACTTGGAGGCAATCAATATGCAAACACACAAGGTGTGAGAGGCGATCCAAATAAAGGTTGGGGATTTAATCGCCCCTCCATTGATCTTATAAATAGTTATGAGGCGGGAGATGAAAGAAAGGATGCAACGATCATTTTTTTGGGAGAAACAATCGACGGTGTTTTTATTGTCGGTGATATTTCTACAAATGATATTACATATGTTGATGATACCATGACCGATACTTTGGAAATTGAAACTTATAATCAAAAGATCTGGACACCCGGAACCACCACCGTGGATCAATGGGGCTATAATATTCGGGTGTTAAGATATGCAGAGGTTTTATTGATAGCCGCAGAAGCTGCAAATGAAACCGGAAACACCGGTGATGCGATAATTTATATTAATTTAATAAGGGAGCGTGCAGGTCTTTTGCCCTCCCTTGCAGCTGGTCAGGATGCAATTCGCACGGAAATAAGGAAACAACGCCGCAGCGAATTTGCCATGGAAGGGGAAAGATATTTTGACCTGATCAGAAACGGAACTGCTTCTGAAATACTTGGTCCTCTGGGTTTTGTACCCGGTAAACACGATCTTTTCCCTATTCCGCAAAGTGAGATCGACCTCTCAGGGGGAACACTTACGCAAAACCCGGGATGGTAATTTTCCTGTGGTTTTGAATTTTGGAATCTTAGTGTTATTTTTACACACAGAACTATTTTATCATTTTAAAACAAATTAAAGAATCGAATATGAAACGTTTAATCAATTATTTTTTACTGTTCACACTGATTGGAAGTGTTACTTTCACATCATGTAAAAAGGATGAAGATACTCCGAATCCGGATATGTTAATTGAATCAATAATGTCAGGAGCAACTGATCTTTATGGCGCCACATCTGCAACCGGAGTTTCCGTAACGGAAAATATCGTTGTGGAATTCAGTACAACTGTTGATGCTGCAACTTTATCAGCAATTACACTCTCTCAGGGAAATAACGATATTGCTATTGCAGTTTCTGCTTCAGGAAGTACCGTTACTATCGATCCTACTGATCCTCTTTTCAGAGGAACTAATTTCGAACTTGAAATTGCCGGTGTAAAATCTGACCTTGGTGAAACAGCTACAACTGTTACAACTTCCTTTACAACTGAAGGAATTGGTCTTGACACTCCTCCACAATCCGATTTCCAGGTAATGTATTTACCATTGGATGGTACTGTTTCCGATATTACAGGAAATGCATCTTCCTCTTATGAAAAAAATACATGGACTGACGATCGTTGGGGTAATGTAAACAGCGCTGCAATGTTTTCAGGCGGAGCTGCAGGAGCAGGCGATATTATTGAATTAAGTGGCTCTACTTTTGTAAATGCAAGCACAACTTTCAGTGTTTGGTTTAAAGTAAACAGTGCTGATTATGCTGCTGGAAGTAAGATCATGTTTGGTCTTGCAACAGAGAGAGGCTATTTTATGGAAGTTGGTGGTGAACTTGCCTGGACAAAACTTGCAACAAGTCATTTGATAAGCCCTGACCCGAATAATCATTATTTCGGAACAGCATGGACTGATCCAAATGGTGATGGTTCAATTGGCGGACAAGTATTATACGATTACACTGGTTCTATTAAAGATCTTATTGGTGATAATTCTTGGGCGCATCTTGTAATGACTCATGATGCTGCAACTGCAACAAAAACAATTTATTTCAACGGCGTTAAAGCAATGCAGGTTGATCTTGATGCAGAAACAACTGAATGGTATTTGAAAGATCTTGCTATTGCTGATAAAGCAGATGCAACAGGTGATGCAATTGCAGGTATAGATCCTAAATTAACTCTTGGATTTATGTGCAGCCGTATCAATACAGCAACAGGTTGGTCAGATTACAATACAGCAACAAATACATTTGTTGGTGCATTGGATGATTTCAGAATTTTTGATAAAGCACTAACTGAATCTGAAGTTGGTGTTTTATATGATTCAGAAAATGCTGATTAATTGACCAGGTTAAATTAATATTTTTTTTTTATTGCAGGAGTGGTGAAAGCTACTCCTGTTTTTTTATATTTGGGTTATGATAAAAATTCGTCATTCCATGCATTTTGTCATTTTGTTTACACTTTTGGTAAATACTTTTACCGCCTGCAAAAAAGAAATAATTACAGATCCTAATGCTGATTATTTTCAACTCCATTATATTCACTTCGGAACCTATGTTGTTAATTTAAATAGTGGAGCAACAAATATCAATGCGCCGATTGACCAGCCAATTGTTCTTTCATTCAGTATTCCCCTCGATATTACAAGCATTAATGCAATTACTTTATCTGGA
>JAYSYX010000340.1:0-3109 GCA_043727235.1 Bacteroidota bacterium | reverse complement strand
AATCAACTGTGTTTTCGTGTATCACGGTTCCAAAAGGGTCATAAGCAACCGATCGAATCGTATTTCTGCTGGCAAACAGGAGGCTGATTACATCGTCCTTCGTTGAAACCGATATAAATCGTTGCACAGTGTAAGGCTTATAACTTGGCCACATTTCAACAGTTATGTCCCACATTTTTTCTCCTTCTAAATTAAATCCTACCGTAGTTGCGTGCGTGTATTGAAAGCCGTCAAAAACTGTTCGATATTTAGTGGTGCAGCTTCCGTTGGAGCAACTTTGATACGATTCGGTTCGATAGGTAGGATAAAATGCTTCGCCTATAAATATGTATTGATCTCCAATTCTTATAATAGGATGTTCTGCAATTAAATAATTAATTTTTAATTCCTTATCGTTGTCTTCATATCGGGATTTTTTCTTTTCGATCTTCGCCTGTTTTTTTTCTGGTAGATAATTAAGAAATTCTTTAAAATCGAGGAAGTTATAAAACTTCATAAAATCAACTTCAGTACCGGTTGTTTTGTAGAAATACATTCCTTCAGAATACCCTGCCATTTTAGAGGAATAGGTGCCTGTAAAAATATATTCTCCGCCACCCAATGCAGATGCTGATACCGATGATAATTTTTTATCTGTTTTGGCAGAAAGATTAAATGTTGCCTGCTTAGATCCATCTTTATCAAAATGAATTACATATAAGTTGTGATCTTTTTTATTCATTGCATTTACATATACCATCACTTCATTCGAGCCTTCCAGTAATTGTATGGTTTCAATAGTCAAATACTTAGAATTATAAGGTGATATTGAAATTGGAATGATCGTGTTTTTACCACTATATATATCTATTTTAGAGAGATAGGGAGCCTTTTTATTTGAACCAACTATATATGCAAATTGATCTTGCACAACCATTTGATAGGGATATGTTTTTTTAGGGATATTTCCACTATGTTTTTCTAAGGCTAAGTCACTTGCGTTAAAATGATAAAAGATATACTCTCCACTTCTATTTGTGTACAAAAGACTTAACGCAGTTTTAGATGCGTATTTAGCTTTAAGACCATAAGTTTTCGGAACTTCGAAGTCTTTCTTTTGTTCGGCTTTCAAATCTGCATTGTAGCGTTCTACCTTCCAGGTTGTGCCTTTTTCTTCTGCGGCAATCAATAACAATCCTGCCTCTCCAAAAGGATACAATTGATAGCCTTCATAGTCTTCACCTTGTTCAAATTCGATACGGGTTTCGGTAAAAACTTGCGCTTGCAGTGTCCCAATTAACAGAATATATACAAGGAGTATGCAATTTTTAAAAAGTGAGCCGGTTTTTAAATTGTTCATATTTGTGTGGATTTTTAGTTTTTTGTTTAGTGTGCGAAAGTAATGCTATTAATTTTAATTGCACCACTAACACTTTATTAGCAGGTTGTGTGACATTTTTCTACTTTGTTGCTTTAACCGATTATTCGGAGGCACTTTATTCGGGATACGACAGAAAACTTGCAGATAGCAAATGCGATGAATTTGTTGATAAGATCACAATTTGTTTATCATTGGATAACTGGGATTTTTATCAGAATATTGAGTTTAATGAAGAAAACGAACATACTATTTTTGTTTTTTTACTAATTATTTTAACTGCGTACTATGGCGAGCCCAATACAAATAGTTTAAATTGTTAAAGGTGTTTTTCTCAGATATAGTTTCCGAAAGTTTAAGCAATTTATTTTCAAATATCTGTTTATCCGGTTTATTCAACTTTTGGATGCTTTTTTTTATAAAGTTAAATAGAACTGAATATGTTTGTTGCTTTATTTTATTGGAATTGAAATATCTCTGAAGTGAGATTATCTGAGATTCCACCAAAAAATAATCACCTAACTCAAAATGACAAATCAGCTGCATTATACGGCTATCGCGATATAGATCGGAGATCATTTCTGATTCTTTTATGTTAAATAAACGCGTTAATTCGCTGATACAATCCTCAAATTTCCTATTACAGAACATTACATAGGCAGAAAGATATCGCAGTGTAATAATGTTTGGTTTAGGGATCTTCTCCCCGTGTTTCACCAATCCTTTTGCAACTATTTCAACACAATCGATTGCCTCCTTAAATTGTTCCTGTGATACGAAGTAATTTAACTCAAGCAAATAACTTAATCTGAACACATTAGCCTCCAAATGCTGAATGTGTTTGAATTCCGCGAGGCCAGGCAGACTTCGCAACAATTCAATCCCCTTTACCAGTGCATCGAACTTATGTAATATCAAACTGTCGATCAGATAATTATTTAAGGCAGAAAAATACCGATCTGCAAATAAGGATTTGAGTTGAATATTATCGTCAATTAATCGGAGAAAGCTGCTGTTCAATTCATAAGCATTAGCTACATGACCATTTACAAATGCATGCAAGGCATTTATTTGTAATCGGTCGAGTTTTGCTTTATATGTTGTGGCATTTGATTCGTCCTTAAATTGTTCATCTTCCATTAATCGAAATAATTGTTCGTTATCCCTTCCTGTTGCGATCTTTTTTTCATAATGCAGTTTATAGATGGTATTGCTTTTTAGCCAATAAATATTACTTGTTTTAAGTTGTTCCGTGCAATATACCAGCTCTGCACTAATTTCTTCCAGTTGATTAAATGTGATGGAATTAAATTGTGTTTTTGTTATCCATCTTTTTTCTATTTCAATAAGTTCAATTACGTTTTCAAATTTCTCATAATTATAGGCTAGGGTCTTATATTTTTTTATCTGTTTTTTGCATTGATCATAAAGTGCTTTATTTAAAAGGATATTGCAATAGTGAATCCCCTTGGTAATTTGTTGTTCCGGATCGGCAAATTCGTCGTAACGATGTAATGCTTCCAGTACATTTTCATATAGCTGTTTTTTTAATACTGCAAAATGTGACGCAGAAATTACCGGTTTAAACTCGTTTAACAGTGCCGCCTCATCATAAATGTGCCGGCTTTCAATTAATTGAAATAACTTAGCATATTGATTGTCACCCTTAAAATGGCGTTCAGCCTGCAAAGTGAAATAACGTTTTTCAGGTTTGTTCATTGAATGAATTAGTTGATATAGGTCGTTTGACGG
>JAYSYX010000339.1:0-8014 GCA_043727235.1 Bacteroidota bacterium | reverse complement strand
CATGAAATACTCAGGTTATTTTTAAATGCATATTGATGAAAGAATAATTCAAGGTCTTTGTTATTAATTTCTTCTACAGGCTTTGGATAAAGGTGGTTCAAAAATATTTTTAAACCATCACAGTAACTCCGAACCGTATTGTTGCTGTATCTGTTGGCTTCCAGAAATTGTTTAAATGCCGAATAATGTGGATATATATAATTTTCCTTTATAATATTTTTTGAAGTGGAGATTTTACTACTTTCAAATGTTTCAGAAACTTTTGAAATTTCAGAAACATTTACCGAAACTTCTTTAATCTTTTGTTCACCAATTATAGTTACCTCAAATCCATGCTTCTCCTTAAATAATTGCAACAGAAAATCATAGTTGTGTTTAGAATAGGCAATATACCAACTGCTCACTGTTTTACTCCACTTTGCACCTGCAATTTTAATGGCATTAACGATAGTAGAATTATAGTCAAATTCAATTTTGATCTGTTTCTCACCTCTATGGTGGAAAACACTTAGGGATACGATATTCATTTTTAAGGGGTTTAAACATTTTCAATTTGGTAATCAGCCGCGGCTAATTTGATAATTTACGTTATCTCAAATTTACACTAATCATTAGAAATGTATGTAGTTATACTAACATTATTGGTTTTACCAGTTAATTTATCCTAACATTTGACTTAGGAATCAACCACTCGTTATTTTCGCAAACATTACACTTAATATGTTGAGGATTTATGTTTTGAATATTTCCACAATATATGCAGGCGCAATTTTTTTCAGCATCAATATTCTTTATTGGGTTTGCAATGAGTTCAGGGTAAATTGGTAAACCCGGGCGTACATCTTTATCTTCAAATAAATAAATGCTTATTTCTCCTGAAGTTTCCAGGTAGGCCTTTCTTACCTGGCCTAAATGATCGATACTTTTAATACGCAATTCAGCAAAAAATTTATCATAGGGCAACCCTACACTTTTATAATTTTCGTATTCAATTACACCATCTCTTACAAGAGAAACCGGTTTGCCTTCTAATAAAGTTTCTACGGATTTAACTTTTCCTGTAATTCCGGTAATTACTCTATAAAGTACTACCACAACAATAAGAACAATAACTCCATGTAAGATCGGGACATCTTCGTAGAACATGGGGTCACCCGTAGCAGAACCTAATGCAATCAGAATTGCCAATTCAAAAACGGATAACTGTTTAACACCTCTCTTACTTAAAAATTTAAGCGCGAAAATGAGTAATAAAAACATGATGAGGGTTCGGAAAGCAATTTCCCCCAAATAAATTATCGGAAGCTCATCTGAAAAAAATATTCTATTCCAATCAAAAACATTTATATTTTCATCCATAACTTAAATTTCTTTCACAACAAAAATTCTCGACCATTATTCTCTGCTAATTTTTTTTTCGAAATTTTTTCACAACCTCTTTTCGATAATTATATACCTTTATTTAGACTCTGATTGATCTTACAGCTTAAAATATTGCAGTAAAAAGAGTCAAATTATTCACCTATCGAAAATCAAATCCCTGTCCTTTATCTTTTATCCTATTTCCTATGTCCTATTTCCTATGTCCTATATCCCCTCATTGCGCCTTCAATTTCATCTGCAACACATTCTCATATCCGCCATTTTCTTTTTGGTTCTGAATGATAACTATTTGTATAATATATCCACGTTGTGTTTGTAGCGAACTGAATAATACATTTGGATCGGCTGCCTGAAATTTTGTAAACTCCGATTGATATTCATATAAAACATCAGGATCTGCATCTTTGTTTTTAAATTCAAATTTATTGTTGGCAAGACACAATTTCATAATGTCTACAAGTTCTTTATTCTTATTCAACATTTCTGTGCTAATACTATTATTATCTGGCCATTCTTCCATAAATATTATTTTTGCATTTCTGTAAGTATCCTGAAACATACTTGTGTCGATAATATATGTTTTAATAGAGCCGGGAAAATGAACATTGGAATAAAAAAGATCCTCATCATATCCATTGGTATACACAAGTCCATCCATATAACTTGTAAGATTGCCTGTCATGATCTCATTTAAAAAGGTGAGAGTGCTGAAACAGATATCCTTTGCCCTCTTTTCCTCTTCTATAACCAGCTCTGTTCCCGTTTGGGTATTTACTGCTTTAGATTCCTTTAATAACCATTTCCAGGTTTCCAATGCGTAGTTTTCCGACGGCAGATACAATTCTATTTGTCCGTTAACAGCCGTTCCATAATAAAAAGTAAAACAATTTGGTTTAGGCTTTAAAGTGAGCACATAAGGATAACTTCCATTTATCCGGTTAAATACATTTTTATAAATGTCGATGGGGTCGAATTTAATATCCTTTAAAGCAACTTTGCGCGCACCTTCGTATAAGGTATCGTTCGCAACATAATATTGGCAATTGGAAGTGGAACCATTATTATCAGATACCAACACAAAATCGATATCATTTTTTGATACAAATTTAGCTTCTATATCTGCTGTATAATTTTGTGATGTGACTGAAACAGGAATACTTAATATGCAGATAATTAGTAGGATCGTTGTCTTCATCGAGTGCTGATTTCAGAATTAAAATATAATAAAATTAAAAAGTTTAATCTACGATTTACAATTTATTTTTTTGACGCCAATCCACGTCGATAATCCCGCCAAATAAAATAGGTCCACAATGCACCCAATAATTGAATACCTGTATATGCAAGTGTGTTTGAAATGTTTTCAAATTGGTAAGTGTCATTTATTACACTTCTATATATTAAGAAAAATGGAATACATATCAAAAAAGAACCAAAGCGCAACCAGGCAGGAAAAATTTTGCAATAACTGATTAAAATAATTGCCGGTACCAGAGGTAATAAAATGGTGGCCATTTTTTCTTCATTAACTGAAGTTATCGAACTCGATGCAAACGATACCCCAAAGGTAATTGCAAGTAAGGTATAACCTGCTGCTGCCAAATTATATCCCTTGCTTCCAGCCCAGCGACTTGCTAATATACTTGCCATTATCGCCAGACTATCGCTCAATTGCCAGCAGGTCATTTGCCAAAAACTTTCGGGCGGAAAAAATGATCCCACTGCACCTAAAACTAAATTCGAAATATAACCAATGGCAAGAAAAACTAAAGATAATCGGGTTTCTTTTTCGGGAGTCATGTTGCGTGTTTATGGAAGCCGAAGATAGAAGGTTATTTTGATTTTTTTTGAGGAGGGGGGGAGTTAACAGTTAACTGTGGGCAGTGGCAGTGGGCAGTTCGTAAGATTGGAGATTTCGCTACGAATTAACTTTCATTAACGCAAAGCAAAGGTGAATAGTGAGTGGTGAGTAAACCAACCCAGAACTGAAACATGTAGTGATCGACGCAGGAGATCTACTACATGTCATCCAACCGCACTCTTCACCAAATCCGCTGCTTCTTGTAATAAGATCGCGCTTTGAACTTTGAGTCCGCTTTCGTCTATCATTTGTTTTGCTTCAACGGCATTTGTTCCTTGTAGGCGTACAATAATTGGAACCGGAATATCTCCAATATTTTTATAAGCATCAATAATTCCCTGAGCAACGCGATCGCAGCGAACAATTCCTCCAAAAATATTCACTAATATCGCTTTTACATTGGGATCTTTTAATATGATCTTAAATGCAATTTCCACGCGTTTTGCATCAGCAGTTCCTCCTACATCTAGAAAATTTGCGGGACTTCCACCGCTCGATTTAATAATATCCATGGTAGCCATTGCTAAACCCGCTCCATTTACCATACAGCCAACGTTTCCATCTAATTTAACAAAATTTAATCCGGCAGCGCCTGCTTCCACTTCTGTAGCATTTTCTTCATTGAAATCGCGCATTCCGGCAATATCAGCATGGCGATATAAGGAATTTCCATCTATCACACATTTCGAATCAACAGCAATAATTTTATTATCAGATGTTTTTAAAACGGGATTTATTTCCAATAATGAACAATCATTTCCTGCATAAGCATTATAAACATTCACCACAAATTTTACCATCTCTTTAAATGCATCTCCGCTTAACAACAAATTAAATGCAATTCTGCGAGCTTGAAATGGCATAATTCCAACAGTTGGGTCTATCCATTCTTTGTGCAATTTTTCGGGGTGATTTTCCGCAACTTCCTCAATATCCATTCCCCCTTCTGTGGAATAAACGATCACATTTTTTCCCTTATCGCGATCGAGCAATACGCTCAAATAAAATTCTTTTGTTTCCGAAACTCCGGGATAATAAACATCCTGCGCAATTAAAACTTTGCGTACCAACTTACCTGCAGCTCCTGTTTGAGGCGTAACCAGTGTAGCGCCTAAAATTTTCTGCGCTTTTTCATATACTTCATCCAGCGATTTTGCTACCTTAACTCCACCCGCTTTTCCGCGGCCTCCGGCGTGTATTTGCGCCTTTACTATCCATATAGCGGTGCCGGTTTGCACCTGCAACTGCCGCGCAGCCTCCACCGCCTGTTCCGGCGAATCAACAGGAATTCCCTCCTGAATTTTTACCCCAAATCGTTTTATTAATTCCTTTCCCTGATATTCGTGAAGATTCATTTTTAACGTTTTTGTGCGCAAATATAGGGTTTTTGAGTGTGTTTCGATAGATGGTCAATAGGCAACAGTAAACAGTGGGCAGTGGGCAGTGGGCAGTTTGTATCATTGGAGGATCTTCCTTCGAACAGAACAATTTCAACCATTTCAACAGTCAACAGTGGGCAGTGGGCAGTGTGTATCATTGATGGATCTTCCTCCGAACAGAACTATTTCAAAACCTTCAACCCTTTCAACAAGTCACCCAGAACCCCGAACTCAGAACCCCGAACTCAGAACTCAGAACTCAGAATCTCACCAATTTGTCAAATTCAATAAAATTAGCGTCCTGCGTTCTATTGTGGAATAATTTTGTATTCTAAACTTCGTTATAATTCTAAATTGTAACAACATGAAAAGATTAATGATAATTGCGACAGTTTTATTTGTTTCAAATATTAATGCGCAATCCATGAGGATGGATCCTTCGTTTTTTGCAACGGAAATGAATAACAAACAATTTGGTATATCTCCCACAGCAACATCCACACAAATTACTTTTATTGATCAAAGCTCTCATACCGATGCAGGTTATGCTGCAGAAAATACAAACCCAAAAGCCAATATTGCAATTGTTGACAACGGCGATAATTCCACCTCAAATGTTGTTGTGCAAGAAGATCTTGTTGCAGGTAAAAAAGGAGAGGGGTTTAATTTCTTAAAGAATTTTTATAGAAAATTATTTCATGGAAATAGATAAATGCATTTATCATTTCATAAGCGTTTGTGTACTAGCTATTATTTAATTTAACATTCCATCCTCCAAATCCACAGAGTTCGCCATGAAGCAGAGCTCCTGCGTCGCTCGCTACATGGCGTACTGCGGCTGAAATTGATTATCTGTGTCCTCCGCGAAATCCCTAAAATCTGTGATCCTAAAGATTGATTATACTATCCATGCCTCTGTGTAACCCTGTCAGTGATCTAACCTTACGCAATGCCAACAACGCACCATCAATATAAGGTTTTGTTGCATCAATTGCATCATGACGTATTTTTAATCTTTCAGCTCCCGTTCCAAAAATAATTTCGCATGAACTATTAAATCCCGGTAAACGTATGGAGTGAATTTGTGTACCTGCAATATTTGCTCCGCGACTTTCAATTAATCCTATTGTATTATCTGCAGTAATTTTATTTTCTCCTGTTTTTATTTTAGCAATCCGCGATGCTAATTCTCTGGCCGTTCCGCTTGGGGCATCTTGTTTTCCATCGTAATTGTATTCTATTATTTCGCGCGATGGAAAATATTTTGCCGACATCTCCGCAAATTTCATCATTAATGCAGCCGAAATTGAAAAATTACCTGCGGCAATAACGCCTACTTCATTTTGTAATGCTTCCACATGAATTTCATCAAAATCTTCTTCCGTTAATCCGGAGGTGCCGATCACAACAGGAATTTTTTCCTGAATTGCATATATCACATTTCTTTTTACAATAGATGCATTTGTAAAGTCAATTAAAATATCAGGTTTCCTGCGCAGCGCAAAAACAATATCATCAAAAATTTCTGCATGAATAGTTTTGAGATTTAGTACATCGCCTAAATTTTGTGTATTATAATTTTTTGCAAGTGCACTTATTATTTCCAGGTCGCTGGATTCGGATATAGCTTTTGCTAAATGGCTTCCCATTTTACCTGTTGCGCCTGCTAGACAAATTTTGATTTTCATAACTGTAATTTTAATGCAAATTACAATAACCTGAATTTAAATTTTATGACCTGTATCACGCACCAATTATGAGAGAACGCATGGAAACTGCTCCCATAGTGGTTTTATCGTTAAAAAATCGCAACGATTCATTTTTTTCCTGAAGTGCGAGACTGTATAACAATGGTAAATAATGATCATTTGTCGGAACGGATAATAATGCCGATTTACCCAGTGTTTCATAATTAATAATTGGAGTATGATCGCCGGTTTCTATCAATTTTTTAATAGTATCGTCAAATTCTATCGCCCAATCGTAAGCAGTATCATTCCATTGCGCCATACGCAAATTATGAACAATATTTCCGCTGCCAATTATCAGAACTCCGCGTTTTCGTAAACCTGCAAGTTCTTTTGCAAGCGCATAATGATATTCGGGTTTCTGATAATAATCGATGCTTAATTGAAATACGGGAATATCAGCCTTTGGAAACATTTTTACCAAAACACTCCATGCTCCATGGTCTAATCCCCATTCATTGTCGATCTCGACATTGGTTTTAGTGATGATCTTTTGTGTTTCCAATGCAAATTCAGGTGATCCCGGTGCATCATATTGTACATCAAATAAGGTTTGCGGAAACCCTCCGAAATCATGAATTGTCGGAGGATCAGCAATGGCTGCAACCTTGGTTCCGCGGGTGAGCCAATGCGCAGAAACACATAAAATTGCCTTAGGTACAGGTAATAATTTACCGGTATCTTCCCAGCCTTTTGTAAATTCATTGTCTTCAATTGCATTCATGGGATTTCCATGTCCCACGAATAACACGGGCATTTTAATGTCCTCTTCCTGATCAAATTGATCTTTAAAATCGTGTAATTGCATAGCGAATAAACTTAAGGAACTTGTGCGAATAAAATTGCGTCTGTTCATATCCTCTAATTGGTATTTTTATTAATATCTACCTTTGTGCTGTAAACAGTAATGCAATGCTACAAAAAAAAGTTTCAGATTCCGCTACTACGTTCACCGAAATAGTGATGCCCAACGATACAAATCCAATGCATAATTTAATGGGTGGAAATTTATTAAAGTGGATGGATATTGCCTGCGGTATATGCGGCAGTAAACATGCAAATAGAATTGTAGTTACTGCTGCAGTTGATAATGTTTCATTTAACAGGCCTATTAAAATTGGTGATATCGTAACAATTCATGCGCAGGTTACCCGTGCGTTTAATACGAGTATGGAAATTTATGTTGAGGTTTCCAAAGAAAATTTTCGTTCACATGAACGCGTAAAATGCAATGAGGCTTTTTACACGTTCGTGGCGCTCGACGATGATGGGCGACCTGTGGCATCGCCTGAAATAGTTCCCGAAAATGAGGAGGAGAGGAGTCGTTATGATTCTGCAATGCGTCGCCGCGAACTTAGACTTATTCTATCCGGAAGAATGAAACCAGAAGATGCTAAAGAGTTGAAAGCGATTTTTTTGGCAGATTAAGCTAGGTTTGATGCAGGCACAATTAATTTCTAATAAAATTAAAAATCTGTGAACTCTGCGAAATCCATAAAATCCGTGATCCCTGTGTTATTGGTCTTGCATGTTCATTCAAGATAAATAATTCGTTTTTTCCGTGATAAAAAAATGTCCAAACCGGAGCTCTCAGATTTGTAATGCCGTTAGTGAGACCTTCGCTAGGAGCGAAAGCCTCACTG